>JAUSOT010000033.1 GCA_030656075.1 Candidatus Cloacimonadales bacterium | reverse complement strand
AGGTACGTTGTTCTTTTTTATGAAAAACAACTTGTACATCAACGAATTTTCTTTTGGATAAATCAATATCCGAGCCTGCACGAAGCAGTTCTTCTGCCAACAACGGAATGTCAAATCTATTGGAATTATAGCCGGCTAAATCACAACCTTCAAAGTCTTTGACAATTTCATTGACTATACTTTTAAATGTCGGGCAGTTGGCCACCGCTTCGTTTGTGATTTTATGTATAGCCGTTGCTTCAGCAGGAATAGGCATTTCAGGATTAACCAGAAAACTTTTCGATTCTTCTTTGCCGTTAGGGTAGACTTTGTGATATGCAATTTGTACAATTCGATCAGAGACGATATTGATTCCTGTTGTTTCAAGATCGAAAAAAATAATGGTATTTTTGAGATTGAGTTTCATCTTGTATCTTTAAAAGAAAAGCAGAAAAATGTAAGCATACATTCCTCTGCCTTCAGAATTAGTTTATTAATTGTCAATCATTTAGCAACATTGGCATCAGCAGCATCAGCATATCCTCATGTTCTTCGTTCTCAAAAGGAAGAATAATGCCTGCGCGGGAAGGGTCCGTTAACTCCAATACCACATCAGTCGAGCTGATGTTGCTTAATATTTCAATCAGGAAAGCAGATTTAAAACCGATTTTGATTGGATCATCAGCATACTGACAATTAATTGTTTCTTCAGCAGAAATTGAAAAATCAATATCCTGAGCAGAAATGAAAATTTGGTTGTCTTCGATGTGTAATTTGACGAGGTTGCTTGCCTGATTAGAGAATACAGACACACGTTTCAATGCATTCAGCAATGATAACCGATCGATGATAACTTTATAGGGATTTTCTTTGGGTATCACACCGTTGTAATTTGGATACCTGCCTTCCACCTGCCTGCAAATCATCGTGTAATTGGAAAGTTTGAAATAGGCGTTTTTGATATCAAATTTCACTTCAACTTCCCCGCTTTCTTTCGGGAGGATGTTTTTCAGCATGTTTGAAGGCTTTTTGGGAAGGATAAAACTGGCTTTCTCCTCTTCTTCTG
>JAUSOT010000138.1 GCA_030656075.1 Candidatus Cloacimonadales bacterium | reverse complement strand
AATTTCTGCCTGTTGTTTCAGTGTAATTTTTTGATAATTTCTAACTGAGATCAAGGCTAAAGATACGACAAATGCAGTGATAATCGCACAAATGATGAGATTGAGCAGAAGAGCAGAATTCAAATTTTCCAAAACTCCGGACTCAGTTTGTTCCACAAATAAGTACATGTTCAGTTCAGGAACGAAACGTGTATTCAAATGAACGATTTTTCTATTATATACATATTTGAGCGAATTCTTGGCAGTGTTCAGCAAGTTGTCGGCTATTAATTTTAAGCCAGCAAATTCATGAATATTTTTTATTTCATTAGGAAATGACAGATTGTGTAATAAAACATCGCCTTGCTTGTTTACAAGATAAATATTACGGTTATATCTTCTACTGTAATCTTCCATCATCACGGAAATCGATTTGATCGCCAAACCTATTCCGGTAGCTCCAAGAAAATTACCATTATAGTCAAATATTTTATAGTTGATAAAAACGGTAATTGTGTCGTTATTAGCCATATCAGGATCGATATTGATCTCATAGTCCGGCTTCATCTTTTTCACACGATAATACCAGATGTCACGCTCTTCATCAGGATTAACTTTTTTCAAAATCCCATGCGATTGATAATAAATCAGGGTTTTATCAGAAACGAAAAATGTAGTAAGGGTATTGAATTTTATTTTGATTTCCTTCAGGTATTTGGTTATTTTGCTGACATCTTTCTCGCCGCTGATGATCCAGTCTTTCAGAAAAGTATCATTAGCCATACAAGAAGATATGTAAATAGGCTGCAATAAATCCTGTTTGATCTCTGAATAAATGTAGTCACTGGTTAGCGGAAGACCGGAAGATTCGATTTGCGAACGAAGGGAACCTCTTGACACATAGTAACTTACTAAGCTTATAATTAAAAATCCGATGATTAATAACAAACTGAGAATTGCGATCAGTTTTCGCCTTGGTTTTTTGTGCTGCTTTTCCATAATATCCTCTTAAATCAGATTTAATGAACTACAAAAACGATTGAACTTAATTATAAATTATTGTCAATTTGTTTGTCAGAACTCCATTTTCCTTTCCTTTCTTTGTTCCCAAATTCCGATTTGGGAACAAAGTTGAAAGAAATTGTATTTCGAATATATTCCATCTACTTTCCCCCAAAATCAAAGTAAAAATTTTTAGTAAATTTAATTCCCAAATACAATTTTGGAATGAGCAGAAAAAAATTGAATTTTAGTAAGTTAGTTGCTATCATTTTTCTGCCCAGAGTTCTACTATGTTTCCGTTTGGATCACAAAAGGAAGCTGTGTAACCTAAACTTAAGCCGATGCCGTATTTCTCTTTTACTTTTTTCCCACCCGAATGTTCGATTTCCTGCAGCGTTTCTTCAATGCTCTCAACAGTTATGGAGAAACGTATTCCATCTGAATTTGGTTTCAAGTCAGAGTCAAACCCACCGTGAATTGTATCTGCATCAAATAGCCAGAATTCAGGCGAAAATTTGGAAATTTTCCAATTGAAAATAGTGGAATAGAATTCTGCAGCTTTTTCCAGATCATTTGCCGGAATTACCAACCATTCGATTTTGTATGGCTTTGTATTCATTGTTGCTCCCAATATTTCACTATTTCATTCTAACCGAGATTCAGGAATTATATTTCACTGTCAAAATATATCACAAAATACTTGCTTCCTTGGCGCGGTTTTTGTTTAAGGAATTTATGAATGAAAAGAAAAAAGGAAAATTGTTTATCGTACCCACACCTATAGGGAATCTGGCTGACATGACTTTTCGAGCAGTAGAAGTATTGAAGGTTGTTAAGATCATCGGCGCAGAGGACACACGCACTTCCTCTAAGCTGCTGAAACATTTCTGCATTGAAACTCCGATGCTCAGCTATCATAAATTTAATGAACGGGCACGCGTGGAGAAATTTCTCAATTATCTAAAAAATGGGGAAGATGTTGCGATCATTTCCGATGCCGGAACACCCGGAATTTCCGATCCTGCTTCGATATTGATTTCGGAAGTGTTAGAGGCAGGATTCCAGGTGGAAACTCTATCGGGAGCTACTGCTTTCGTGCCTGCCCTGGTAAGTTCCGGATTGAATTGCGAGCGTTTTTATTTTGTTGGTTTTCTGCCGGACAAAGAAAAAGAAAAACAGGATATTCTGCAGGAATTGAAAACGATCAGAAGCACAATAATTTTCTATGAATCTCCGCATAGGATTCATAAATGTTTAAATTCAATTTATAATATTTTTGGAGATCGCAAAATTGTGATTGGTCGAGAACTTTCCAAACTTCACGAAACCTACTACCGAACGACGTTGGAAAAGATTTTAGCAGAACCGGAAATGATCACACTGAAAGGGGAATTTGTTTTGGTCGTAGAAGGTGCAACAGCTAAAGAATTTACGGATGCCGAAATTATCGAATTTTTGACTGCTGATTTACAACAAGGGATTTCCAAGAAAAATGCTGTGAAAAACATAGTTGAAACTTATGGACTTCCCAAAAACAGGGTATATGAACTTGCTCTGAAGTTGAAATCATTTGACGTTAAATTTTGAATAAAATATTTAGCTATCAGTTAAATATTAAATTTATAATAGGAGTGAATTATGTTCCCAGGTGGAAAGAAAGGCATGAAAGACCTGATGAAACAGGCACAGAAGATGCAGCAGGATTTGATGAAAGCCCAGGAAGAACTGGCCAATAAAATCGTGGAAGGCTCTGCCGGCGGCGGCATGGTCAAAGTGGAAATGAATGGTAAAAATCAGGTTCTTACCGTAAAGATCGATCCGGAAGTTGTCGATCCGAACGATATTGAAATGCTGGAAGATCTGATTATTGCTGCCTTGAACGAAGCTCAGGAAAAAGTTTCCAAATCGAGCGAAAGCGAATTGGGTAAACTTACCGGCGGCATGAATATTCCGGGATTATTCTGATTTTATGTTCAGCGGTTATCTTGGAGAGCTGGTTCAGCAATTGAAAAAATTGCCGGGAATCGGCAATAAATCAGCTCAGAGACTGGCGATGCATCTCATCAGCGGAGATAAAAACAAAGCGCTGCTTTTGGCAGAATCGATCCAAAATGCAGTGGAGAATATCACCAATTGCTCCATCTGCAATATGCTTTCGGAAAGCGATCCCTGTGAGTTTTGTGCAGATACAGCCAGACACAAAAACTTTCTCTGCGTGGTGGAAAACACCCAGGATATTTATCTGGTAGAAAATACTCATGAATATCACGGCAGATATTTTGTGCTGGGAAACCTGCTCTCTCCTTTGGACGGCATCGGCCCTGATGAAATCAATTTTCCTCTCCTGCTCGATCTGATCCGGAAAGACGGAATCGAGGAACTTATCCTGGCGCTCAATCCATCGGCTGAAGGTGAAAGTACGATCAACTATATCGCTTCCCAACTGGAGGAAACCAGCACCAATATTACCCGTCTTTCCACAGGATTACCTTTTGGCGGAGATATCGAATATACCAATTCGATCACTTTGGGAAACGCCTTGAAAAGAAGATATTCCGTTAATAACTAATCCAAACATGCATCATAATTTTTTTGAAAGACATGAAAAAAAACAATAATACATTCTATTCCCCCAGAGTAAATCTGACCTTATATACATTGCTGCTAATTGCCACTCCATTTCTGATAGTGAGAAATTATCTGCAACAGGTTATTGGCATGACTTCCCAGCTTTCATTATCATTCTTGGGAATTAATATTCCTTATATCTTAGCGTTTGTTTTCATCGTATTAGTTAGTCTCATTTTGGTTTTCCGGCCCAAAATAACCAAACTAAATCTGATTGGCTCTGCAGCGGTTGTGCTGATGATGGTAATTGGTCAGAACTCAACAGATTATTATTTTAACCATAAATTCTTTGAACTTCAGCATAATTGGCATTATATAGCTTATGCTATCTTCTCATACATTTTTTACAGGTATCTCAAAGAAAAAGCTTATTCTTCCGAACGAATTGTATTGATCACGTTCATTTCTGCGATCTGCATTTCTACTTTCGATGAAGCAGCTCAAATTCTCATTTCGAACCGGATATTTGATATTTGCGATATTAGCAAAGACATCTGGGGTTCGATTATCGGAATGGTGGTAGTTTTTATAATTATCGAAAAAGGAAAGATCTTCAAATCAGACTGGAAATTGCGTCAAAAGAAGTTAAGTAGCTATTTGCAATATCCCGCATCTTTGCTCTTCTTGGAAATGTTCTTCGCTTATTTTATTTTGCTGATAAGTTCGATTTTATCAGAAAATAAATACATTTGGATTGCCCTTCTATTCTCAATATTAGCCTTCTTAATTTTCTTTTTCATTTTTCATTATTCTCAAAAAAGAGGATTTCGCAGAGTATTTATTTCACTTGGTGTGCTGATTTTGTTAATTCAGGGCGGTTTTTTTCTGAAATATCGCAACTCGAATATTGTGTATAATAAACCAGGAATCGTTGTTTATAAAGGAATTCCAATTCCATATTTTGATATTATGATCTTTCCAAACGGTACCTTCAGATTGGTAGATAAAAAGATTTATTTCAATCAGAAAGATAAAGTTAACAGAATTTATAAACACGTTAATCATATTTTGCTGCTCGGAAGCGGGGCAGATGGAGAAGGGGGAATGGGTTTCATCGATGAAAAAATGGAAACTCAATTTCTATTCAATCCCATCCAAAAAACTGCTCTTCAAGTAATTGTGCTAAAAACTGCTGAAGCTTGTGAAGAATTCAACATCTTAAAAAGCAAGGGTTATGATGCTATGTTCATCATTCATAATAATTAAAGGTGATCGAGGAAGTGAGAAAAGAACATGCCGTCGAAGATAAGATTATCCGCTATATATTAATTTGTATCTGGTTAGTGTTATTAGGATTTGGATATATATCTATCATTAAACCTGCCAAGTTGTTAGCTCTATCTGAAACCGGCAAAAGTATGGAAGCACAACAGAGCATCAATAAAGCCAACGGAGCTTTCAAAAATCAGAATTACAAATTAGCATTGGCCTCCTACAAAGAAGCTCTCGAAATCCAACCTAAAATGGATGAGGCTTATATTGGGTTAGGCATTACTTATTCTAAAATGGGTTTATACGAGAAAGCAATTTCGATTTTTAAGCATAAACTAATGGAAAAACCGGAAAATCCTCATTCTCTGTACTTCAATCTGGCGGAGATTTATGAGAAAACCGGAAAAATTGAAACAGCAATCGATTATTACTCAAAATCAGCTGCTACAGCTCCAATTGCTTTTTATTCTTATGCAAAGATCGGAGAAATGTATTTCGGCAGTAAGAAATGGGACGAAGCAATTCATTTTTACAACAAAGCGGATGCAAATAAACCGGATGTTAAAACATCTTATGAAGGAATGCTAAAAATGGAGATGCACAGATATTCGAATCCTGAGCTGACAACATCGATTGATGAACTGCTGGCAACAGGTTTTTCTGCAGATG
>JAUSOT010000137.1 GCA_030656075.1 Candidatus Cloacimonadales bacterium | reverse complement strand
GTTTCAGAAAGTCAGCAACTTCCCTGGAAATAATTTTTATTAATGGCTGCATTCATTATAATCAATTGCATCCCTCTCATAGATAGGAGAGGGACCGAGGGTGAGGTTGATTCCTTCAGCTTGTCAGCATCTCCGCTTTCCCAGGATTCTCAAGATCAATTTTGATAATTGCTAAATCTTTACGTTCCGAAGCACCCTGAAAGCTGATCGTTTTGCCAATCTTTTCCATCCAACTGCCGGTTAGGCGGGTAGATTCATGAATGTGTCCGTGCAGGGTGATGTAAGGTGATTTAGCTCTTATAAATTCTTTGATGGCAATGCTTCCCACGTGCACATCCAGCGGCACATGATCGACGAATTTTCCGTCAAGAGCAGCTCGATCCAGGTTGGTTTGATAGGGTGGAGAATGGAACAGACAAATGGTTTTGGTCATATCAAGGTTAGTAAACATCGTTTGCAGATCGCGCTTGATCGTGTGATATCGAAGTTCATCGACGTCAACTGAAACGCTGCGATAACCTTCCTCGGGAGAAACACAACCCACATCCGTAAACCTGGAAACATCATATTTTTCCCAATCTTTATTCAAAAAAGGTGTGGGGGAAACGCAGGAATAACCGACGACCGTATAATCATGAAACTGAATTTTTTTTTCATTCGCATAAGTGATTAATCCTGATTCTGTCATTTTTATAAGTTCGGTTTCTTGCGATTTGGGATCATCATTTCCCAGAATTACAAAAATTGCCGGATAGCGATCTTTTAGTTCGGCTTGCAATTTTTCTAATTCGACTGTCAGATAATCTCTAAAAAAATAGTGGGGAGATGGAAGATGACTGCTATTATCGAAACCGGCCAAGCCCAGCAGGTCGCCTCCGATGAAAACAGCAGCCGGTAATTCGCTGCGGATCTTCTTAAATAGAAATTCATACTTTCGTATAGAACCGTGCAGATCGCTGATAAATAGTGTTTTGATCAATGTTTTACTTTCAGTTTTTTGGCGGCATCGGTGATAGCATCGATCTTGACAGCAAAGCTCGTTTTATTGGCAATATCTTCATCGGTGATGAAGTGAACATCCAGAATACCACCGGTTTTATAGCCGGTTTTCAGATAATTGAAATGATCCAGACAAAGACTCCAGCCTTCCAGCCAGGCGATCAATTCATTTTTCTGACTTTCATTTCCCCGGAAATGAATCAGCAGATCGATATCGCTGGCGGGTCCGGCATTGGCATTTTTCACGCTGCCAAAAACATAGAGGTTTTCCACACCTAATTTTTTAGCATCGATGTTGGCTGCCAGGAATTCACAGATCTGCATGCGCCAATACCAATAATTCTCATCTTTGTTTTCGGTAATATCTGTTGGAGCGGAATAGATGTTTTTTTCTTTTCCGGATGTGCCAACGTATCCTATTGCCTCATCCAAATCGGCATTCATAAAGATCTTTAAAACTTTTCCATCCGTCTCGGAGGGAATGTCGATTACTTTCACACAATCAGCTAAGTGAGCATATTCAGGCAAAATTTTTGCCAGGATATTTTGAGAATAATTGAAAAACCGAGTATTGAAAAGATTTTCTTTATCATCGGGGTAAAGCGGAATATAACGGATCTGAGCTTCTACCAGGTCCTGGAAAAAGTGCGTTCCAAAGGAAAGATCGGGCACATAATTTCCCTTTTCTCTGGCGATCTCGATCAGCACT
>JAUSOT010000128.1 GCA_030656075.1 Candidatus Cloacimonadales bacterium | reverse complement strand
AATTTGAAAGGCCAGAAGGTGAAAGTGTTCACGTTCCCAAACGGGAGTTTAGGAACGAGTGAACAAAATCTCCAAATCACCCAATCACCAAATCACCAAATAGTCTGGGACGGAACTAACCAGTTTGGCAAACTCGTCTGTTCCGGCCTCTATTTCGCAAAAGTAAAAAACGGCAAAACCGAAGCAAGCTGCAAGATGCTTTTATTAAAATGAAAAATATGAAATACCAAATTAATCTAAATGGCCAAAATGCGAAACGAATGAGAATTATCTCAGGTTTGGTTTTTATTCAACAAAGGGGTTAAGAATTATGGAGAATATTAGCTTAAAGACCGGTAATGGCAAACCCCCTGTGTCCCCCTTTCAAAGGGGGAGAATTTGGAATTTGTAATTCAAAGGAAAAATTATGGAAAAAATTACTGTTAGCGAACTCAAAGAACACTTAAACAAGGAGATTATCAGCGATTTCCTGGTGGTACAGAAAGAATTGCGGGAAGGAACCAAAGATTTTTACATCAGGCTGCGGTTGGCAGATAAAACCGGTTCGATACCGGGCAACGTCTGGAATAATGCGAAATCAGTAGCCGAGAAATTCGAAGAAGGCGATGTGATCCGCGTGAAAGGTGTGGTGATCAGTTATAAAATGCAGATCCAGATCACAGTGAATAAAATCCAGAAACTGGCGGAAGAGGAATATGAGATTACCGAGTTTATGGAAACTACTTCCAAAGATGTGAACAAACTTTCCGAAAAATTATTCACTTTCATCGACCGGATAAATGAACCGAACCTGAAACAACTTCTTTTACAGATTTTTGAAGATAAAGAATTCTACGCCAGATTTGCCAAAGCTCCTGCTGCCAAGACCTGGCATCACAACTACATTGGCGGTCTTTTGGAACACACGATCTCCGTCGCCACGATCTGCGATTTTGCTGCCCATCTTTACCCTGTGGATAAGGATCTGTTGATCACGGGAGCGCTGCTGCACGACATAGGTAAAGTAGTTGAGTATGATATAAAAAACAAAATAGAATTTTCGGTGGAAGGACGCCTGATCGGGCATATTCCTCTCGGTGATCAATTGGTTTGCAATCAAGCTGCCAGGCTCAATAATTTTCCGCCCGAACTCCTGATGAAACTGCGTCATCTCATCCTGTCGCATCACGGCGAATATGAAAAAGCCAGCGCCCGACTACCGCAAACCCTGGAAGCGATCGTGCTGCATCATGCCGATAACCTTGATGCACAGACGGTTGGTGTGGTTCAGATAAAAGAACAAATTCAGAATGATGATGCCGAATGGTCGGAATTTGACCGTTTGAACGAAAGATATTATTACATAAAATAGGGGAGAACATCACAGCGAATGTTTCAAACTTCAGTTCTTGCCAGCGGCAGTAAGGGAAATTCCATCTTCATTCGTACCGAATCCACACAACTTATTCTGGATGCCGGATTAAGCGGAAAAAAGATCATTTCTCTTCTCGAATCCATCAAAATCAATCCGCAAAAACTCAATGCTGTGATCGTGAGTCATGAACACGGTGATCACGTAAGCGGAGTCGGTATTCTCTGCCGTCGGTTCAATATTCCGCTTTATATCACCAGACTTACGTATTCGGTTTGCTGTCATAGCATCGGTCGGCTGCCGGCAGGAGTGAAATATTTTGAAACCGGTCAGGAATTCACGATCGGAGATTTGATCATCAAAGCTTTTCCTTCTTCACACGATGTGATCGACGGCAGTAATTTTGTAATGTTTAAAGAAGGTGATAAATTGCGCAAACTCGCCATCGCCACCGATCTTGGCTATAGTTCCAATTTGCTGCGGCACAACTTTAAAGATTCTTCCACGATCATTTTGGAAAGTAATCACGATGTCCAAATGCTGCTGAACGGTCCCTATCCTCCTCATCTGAAACAGCGAATCAAAAGCCGGCAGGGGCACCTTTCCAATGAACAGGCAGTTGGTGTGATCACGCAGGTTCTGCATCCCGGCCTCAAAAATTTGATCCTGGCTCATCTCAGCGAAAAAAATAATTTGCCTGATTTAGCCTATAAAATAATGAGTGACTTCTTAAAAGAAGTGAAATATGAATTGAATCTGCTGGTTTCTTCACAATATGAAGCCACTGGTTTAATCGACGTATAAATAAGGAATTATATGATTTCTTCGCAATTAGCTTCGATGTCTATAGCAGCTGCTTTGCTGGTCATCGGATTTGTTATTTTGATAAAAAGCGCCGACCTGCTGGTGAATGGCGCCTCATCGCTGGCCAAGAAATTTTCAATCTCGGAAATCGCCATCGGTCTGACGATCGTCGCTTTCGGTACATCCGCTCCGGAGCTGATCGTGAACATTCTTTCCAGTACTGGAGGACACAGCGAAATCTGCTTTGGAAATGTGATCGGCAGCAATATCTTCAACACCCTGATGGTGTTGGGAATAGCCGGCGTTGTTCATCCTATTTATGTGGAAAAAAACACAGTAAAAAAAGAAATTCCTTTTGTCTTTTTTGGAACGATCCTGGTTTTCGGACTGGCAGTAAATTTTGGCTTTCCCGGCAATACTCTTTCCCGCTTAGACGGCTTGATACTCATTGGCAGCCTGGTTCTGTTTTTCTTTTATGTTCTCGGTATCTCGAAAGAGATAATTCCTTCCAGCGTGGAAATTCATCTTTATCCCATTCCAAAATCTGTAATATTCGTAATCATTGGAATTATAGGTTTATTCTTTGGTGGAAATATTGTCGTCAAAAATGCGGTTTCCATAGCCCGAATGCTGCAAGTGAGTGAGAAATTTATCGGCATCACGATAGTTGCTCTGGGAACGTCCTTGCCGGAACTGGTCACATCTGTAGTCGCAGTGAAGAAAAAACGATACGGACTGGCCGTGGGAAACGTGATCGGATCTAATCTTTTCAATATCTTTTTCGTGCTTGGAATTACAGCTCTCATCAAACCGATAGTGTATCCAATTTCGATGAATATCGATTTTTATTTTCTGATTATTATTACTCTCATTCTGTTCATCACCATGTTCACCGGCAGGAAAAGACAATTGGACAGATGGGAAGCGGTTACTTTTATATTCTTGTATGTTTTTTATATAATTTTCCTCATTTATCGAAAGTAGTTTGACAGGAGAAAAAATGAAAGAATCATTTTTATTAAGAAACACACAGGCGGATGATTAAAATAGCAAACCCCCTGTATCCCCCTTGACAGGGGGAAAGTAAGGAAAAAGGAGATTTTAATCACATGAAAGCTGAATTAAAAAAAGAAATTTTTGGATTTTTCAAACAGACCCAACCGGTTTACCTCTCTACTGTGGACGGCAATAAACCGCGTGTGCGGCCTGTCACGCTGATCTGGTTTGAAGATAAATTCCGGATTGCCACAGGCAGCAGCGATGCAAAAGTGAAGCAGCTTTATTCGAATGGAAATGTTGAATTTTGCCTTTCTATAAAAGATGAAAAAAATATCGGTTACATCAGGATTGCCGGGACAGCAGAGATTGTAGAAGACATTGCCGATAAGAAATTGATCCTGAAAAATATAGATTTCATCAAGTACTTCTGGAAAGAAGCCGACGATCCCGATTACACTCTTTTAAAGATCGAAATGCAGGAGATCGAATATCTGCCGATAGGGCAGATGCTGACAACCCGCCTGAAAGTGTGATGCTGCTGGATTTGACCCGCAGCAAAGCGTGGGTCGAGAACAGCAAAAAACAAAACCGCAGATAAACACAGATAACCAAACCTTCGGAACGGTTGTTTATTTGCCACCGAAATTTCACCGAAACCTTCCGAATCGTATCTATCATTTTTTAATCTTTTTCATTTGCTTTCGACGTTGTTTTCGATTTATACCAAACCGCTGTCAATCATATTAATATCCAGTTAAATAATGTCATACTCTTTACTTCTTGTTTATTCAGATTCAAATCAACTAATGCTTCCACAAGTTTCTGTTCTACTTCACT
>JAUSOT010000125.1 GCA_030656075.1 Candidatus Cloacimonadales bacterium | reverse complement strand
ACTTCAGCCTGCTTCAAATTCAAACCACTTTCAATGGCTGCTTGGCCAATGATTGCAGCAATGGAGAGAATTCCCTGTCCTCCAACTCCAGCTAAAATTATATCCTTTTTCATCTTTTCTCCTACTATTAAATAATATTTTTTGTTAACAACGAACAAATACGATAATTTGTCATTGCGAGGTTTCAACCTAATATTCTTCCGAAGCAATCTTTTTGCTTATTACAATAGAGATTGCTTCGATAGAGTTCTTTTGGAAGACGACTCGCAAAGACATGATTTTTCATTTAATCCGTTATACAGTAGTCTTTCTGAGGTTTTCTTTCTTGCCGCCTCCTGTGAAGAATCTCATTTTCCATAATGCTAAGATTGCTTCGACAGTTGCTATTGAAAGACAACTCACAAAGACACTCACAATAATTAACACTTCTATTCATTTGTTCGTTTTAGTTCGTTGTTTAGATTCTCTTCTTCTTGCCGTAAACGTGGATGCAAGGTCTGCGGGGAATGACCACAGAAACACCATTATAAGCAATTTCTTCCTTAAATACTTTCACATTTTCTTCGTGATGCCGGGAAAGCGGATTAATCACTCGGATGTGTTCTTTTTCCACTCCAATCCCCATACATATCTGTTCGATACGTCCATTGACTTGAGAATACTGCATGCCCGTCATTGCCGTGATATCATTATCTAGGATAATCACTACGATATTGGCTTTGCATAGCACTGCATCCAAAAGAGGTGTGATTCCTGAGTGTCCAAAAGTAGAATCACCAATAGCTGCAACTGCAGGGAACCATCCGGCATCTGCTGCTCCTATCGCCATGGAAATAGAAGCTCCCATATCTACGCAGGTATCGATCGCCTTGTAGGGCGGCAAATATCCCAGCGTGTAACAACCAATATCAGAAAAAACATGACATTTGCCAAATTCTTTCATTGCTTCATTCAAAGCTTTATAACTATCGGCATGAGGACAGCCGACGCAAAGAGCGGGAGGTCTGCCGGTCACTGTTTCCGGTTGCGGCATACTTTCCAATTCGGGCAGATTCAGAGCTTTTCGAACGATCTTTGGATTCAGTTCTCCGGCTCGCGGCAGAGTTCCATCCAATCTGCCGATTATTTTTGGATTTTCCAAAAATCCTTTCAACATTTCTTCCACCAGCGGCATGCCTTCTTCCACCACCAGAATCCTATCACATTCTGAGACGATCTTTTCGATTTGTTTGCGGGGAAGCGGATACTGGCAAATTTTCAAAATCGGATGCGGAGAAATGCCGGCATAGTTTTCCATCACATAATTGTAAGCCAACCCGCAGGCAATTATTCCCAGAGATTTGTCTTTGCCATCCGTGTACTTATTGAAAGGTGAATTTTCAGATTCTTTCATCAGATCTTCTTGAATTGAAAGCAAATGGTTGTATTTCTTCCTGGCAAAAGCAGGCAGCAACATGAATTGATCCGGGTTTTCCGGTTTTTGAATGCTGTTTTCCGTAATCGATTCTTTGCGTATCACGCCGGCTCTGGAGTGTGCCAAACGAGTTGTAATTCGCATCATTACCGGAAGGTGATATTTCTCAGATAATTCATAAGCCAAAAATGGCATTTCATAAGCTTCCTGCTGGTTGGAAGGCTCCAGGGCAGGCAGCAAAGCAAACTTGGCATAATAGCGGGAATCCTGTTCATTTTGAGATGAGTGCATGGAAGGGTCATCCGCCACTGCAACGATGATGCCGCCATTTGCGCCGGTGAGGGCGGAATTCATGTAGGGATCGGCTGCCACGTTCAATCCGACATGCTTCATCGTCACGATCACCCGTTTGCCGGCATAAGACATTCCCAAGGCTTCTTCCATGGCTGTTTTTTCATTTGCCGACCAGGTGCGGTGAACATTGCGTTTGCCGGCTTCTTCAGCGCGCTGAACATATTCCACGATCTCGGTGGACGGCGTTCCGGGATAACCGTAAGCACCGGAAAGACCAGCATCCAGAGCACCTTGAGCGATAGCTTCATCACCTAAAAGCAATAATTTCGTCATACTCAGCTCCTTATATTTTTTTTTGATTTTCTAATCGCAAGAAAATTTAACAATCAATTTTCTACAAGCTTTTTATTTAAAGAACAAATGAATTTTTTTATGTTAATATTTATAAGTTTAATAAACTTAACAGCTTTTTGTTTGACACTTTCATTCTTTAAATAAATCTTGAAAATTGCAAATACGCTAAAATAGTTAGATTGGTATTTGCAGGAAAAGAAATAACAGGTTTATTGAGAGAGGATGCTTTTATGGGCAAAAACGAAACTTTTTTCGAGCGATTTGAAGCTTTTGCCAAGCAGCACAGACTTTTTCAGAAAAGCGAAAAAGTCCTGGTGGGATTTTCCGGTGGAGCAGATTCCACAGCCTTGCTTCTGGCACTTTGGCATTTCAAATCCGTGCTGGGTTTTTCCATTCTGGCAGCTCATGTAAACTATAATCTGCGGGGTGAAGATTCCCTTCATGACGAGGAATTTGTGAAAAAATTCTGTTTTCAGCGTAATATCTCTCTCGTGATAAAAGATGTTAAGATCAAGACGAAAGCAAACCTGGAAAATCAAGCCCGTGAAATTCGATTCGGTTATTTCAATGAACTTACTGAACTTTACAATCTTGATAAAATCGCTCTGGGACACAATCGGGCAGATCAGGCAGAGACAATTCTCTTCAGATTGTTCCGTGGTTCAGGATATACGGGTATAAAAGGAATTTCACCCATTTCGGGCAATATTGTTCATCCCATCCTGGGCTTTTCCCGGCAGGAAATCGAAGCTTATTTGAAGCAGGAAAACATCCAATGGCGCGAAGATAAATCTAATGCGGAAAACATCTTCCATCGCAACCGCATTCGCAATGAATTCATTCCCTGGATACAGAAAAACCTGAATCCGAACGTGATCGATAAACTTTATCATGCTGCTACTATCTTCACTGATACTGACGAAGTTTTGCAGGAACTGGGCCGTCGCCGCATGTTGAAAGCCCAGATCTCTCACAATAAAAACGTTTATCGATATTCACTTAACTACATCCGCAAAACCAGACCGGTTATCAGGTTTTATCTCTTCAAAGAAATTTATTCACTCTTTTGTGATGACGGTAAGGATTTTTACACTGGAAATTTCGAAGAAATCAACGCCATCCTGGATAGCAACGGCAGCAAATTTGTTGAATTACCGAATGACGTTGTGGTGATAAAGGAATACGACGAACTCGTTTTTACAGATAAAATCAGCCTGGCAGAAATGGATGTGGATGTGAATCATACAAAAGAAATAGCGGCTTTGCGCAACATGCTCACTTTTGAAAACACCCGCATCAGCTTGAAAAAATTGAAGAAACTTCCATCAACCCGTTATCTTTTCGAAGATGAAAACACAGCTTATCTCGATCTGGATAAAACATCCTTTCCCATCACTATCCGACATCGTCAACCAGGTGATAAATTTATTCCTTTGGGAATGCAGTACAGTAAGAAATTGAAGGATTTTTTCATTGACGAAAAAGTCCCCAAATTCGAGAGGGATAAGGTGCTGATCTTTTGTGATGAGGAGAAGATCCTCTGGATTGCCGGGTATCGAATCGACAACCGGGTAATCACATCGGAAAGCACAAATAATATTTTGATGATTAAAATTGAAAAAATGGCTGTGAACAAAGCCCGGGCAGCCGAAAGAATTAAAAAAAGATAAGGAATTGCCGATTGAAAAATCGTGATTTCCAAAATGATGGATCAAAGGAAAATCGATAAATGAAACAGCCATTTGAGATGGAAACACAGGCGAATGATTAAAACAAAAGTGAAGAGAACTTTAGGATCTAAGATTGAAGATTTGAGATTTTCAACCCCCTTTATCCCCCTATTTAGGAGGAAATGTGGAATCTACGATTCTAAACTTTCTCCCCTGCCTGCACCGCCGAAGTCTTACGAAGGCGTGATGAGGGGAGATGTTCTGCACATTTTTCATAAATTTGTGCAGGACAGAGGGGTTTAGTCACATGAAAAATGACATTTCAAAAATTCTGGTGAGTGAGGCTGAAATCCAGGCTAAAGTGCAGGAATTAGGCAGCCTGATTTCGCATGATTATTCCGAAAAATACCCGATTATCATCTGCATCCTGAAAGGAGCTGTTCTTTTTATGACCGACCTGATCATGAGCATTTCCATTCCCCTGGAAATCGATTTTCTTTCACTTTCCAGCTATGGAGACAGCACCAAATCTTCCGGTGTGGTGAAGATCAAAAAAGACATCGACAGCGATATTCAGGGCAGGCATATCATCATCGTCGAAGACATCGTGGACAGCGGTCTCACTCTCAAATATATTCAGAATTATTTTGATCAACATCATCCTGCCTCCATCAAGGTTTGCGCACTGCTGGATAAACCTGCAGCTCATAAAACCGACCTGAAAATCGATTATATCGGCTTTGAAGTCGGCAATGAATTCGTTGTCGGATATGGCCTGGACTACGCCCAGAAATACCGTAATCTTCCTTATATCGGCATTTTGAAAGAAGAAATTTACAGGAAGTAATTATCATTAAGGAGAATTAATGGCTAATAATCAGCAAAACCCAAATAACAAAAACAATCCGAATGGAGAAAATAAAAATCCACTTCCGAAAATGAAACGTTCTCAAACGATTACTTTCTGGATCGTGATGCTGCTCATCGTGGTTGTGCTTTTCCAGATGTCACGCATGAATAACAATAAAATTCAGCAGATCGGTTTTTCCGATTTCGAAGATTTGTATCAACGCGGTGAGATCAGTAAAGTTATCATCGATTACAAAGATTTGGCGGTAACATCTACCAACGGTCAAACCTATTCTGTCTATCTGCCTTTTGAACCTGATTCCGAATTTATCGCCAAACTTTCCGAATACAAGGTGAATGTGATTTCCAAGAAACCTTCTACTTTCATGGGACTTCTCTGGAATATCCTGCCGGTACTTGTTCTCATCATCTTCTGGTTCATAATGATGCGCGGAATGCGGGGCGGAGCCGGACAGGCATTCAGTTTTGGCAAAAGCCGCGCTCGACTGGCTGTTAGCGGGGAAACGAAGATCACTTTTAAAGATGTGGCCGGAGTGGACGAAGCCAAAGAGGAATTGGAAGAAATCATCGAGTTTTTGAAAGCACCCAAGAAATTCCAGAGACTGGGCGGCCGGATTCCACGCGGTGTTTTGCTGCTGGGTAGGCCGGGAACCGGAAAAACTTTGCTGGCTAAAGCCGTTGCCGGAGAGGCAAATGTTCCTTTCTTCAGTATCAGCGGTTCCGATTTCGTGGAGATGTTCGTTGGCGTGGGAGCTTCCCGGGTGCGGGATATGTTCGTGCAAGCCAAGAAAAATTCACCCTGCATCGCTTTTATCGATGAGATAGATGCGGTGGGAAGGCATCGCGGCGCCGGTTTGGGTGGCGGAAATGATGAACGTGAACAAACCCTGAATCAATTACTGGTGGAAATGGATGGTTTCGATCCTAACGATGCCGTCATCATCATTGCAGCCACGAACAGACCGGATGTTCTCGATCCTGCCTTGTTGCGCCCCGGCCGTTTCGACCGTCAGGTGATCGTTGATCTTCCCGATATCAAAGGCCGTGAAGAAATTTTGAAAGTTCACACCCGTAAACTTCCCTTAGCCAAAGAAGTAATCTTCACAGTTATCGCCCGTGCTACACCCGGTTTCAGCGGAGCTGACCTGGCTAACCTGGTAAATGAAGCAGCTCTCCTGGCAGCTCGCAAAGATAAGAAAAAGATCGAGATGGATGATTTTGAGGAAGCCAAAGATAAAGTGACCATGGGAAAAGAATTGAAAAGCAAAGTGATTTCGGAAGAAGATAAAAAAAATACTTCAATCCATGAAGTCGGGCATGTTCTCTGCTCCATCTTCCAGGAAAAAACCGAACCGATTCATAAAGTTACGATCATTCCTCGCGGCTTTTCCGGTGGAGCCACACATTTTCTGCAAACCGAAAAACAAACTTACTCCCGGTCTTACCTGGAACAAATGATCACGCAACTTCTGGGCGGCAGAGCTGCTGAAGAAATTATCATCGGGGAATTGACGACCGGAGCTTCCAGCGACATCGAAAGAGCCACCGATATTGCCCGGAAAATGGTTTGTAACTGGGGTATGAGCACCAAGATCGGACCTTTGGTGGTTGCTCAAAAACAAACTGATATTTTTATAGGAAGAGATATTTCTACCCATGATAACGTGAGCGAAGAAACTGCCAGGATGATCGATGCCGAGATCCATGACATCATTGAATCTGCCCGGGTGAGAGCGCTCAAGATATTGGAAGAAAATAAAGTACTTTTAGAAAAAATGGCTGCTGTCCTGCTGGAAAAAGAAACCCTGGATGCCAGTGAGATATTCAAAATTGTTCTGGATATAGTTCCTGCAGAGAAAAAAGAATTTATCGACAAAAAACTCAAGCAAATTCATGAAATGAAAGTCGAGCTTTCCGACAAAGTTTTTGAAGACGAGAAACCGGAAGTAGCTAAAGAAAAAGAAAGCGAATCAACTGAAACTTCCGAAGGCAATACTGAAAAAACAGAACCTGCGGAAGAGGCTGAAGTAGAAAAACCAGAAATAGTTGATAAAGTTAAAGATGAAGTTCCGAAGACTGAAAAACCGAAGGTTAAAAAGAAATCAGAGAAAAAAGAAGAAAAATAAAATAAAGAATAGAAGTGAGTGAAAAGACGACCTCACCTTGATCCTCTCCTAACAGGAGAGGAAATAAAAAGAAATTATAACTCTTTAAGGTCTCCTTCTCCTCGATAGGAGAAGGCTGGGTTGTGAGGTCGAAAAACAATGTCTTTGCGAGGAATCGTACAAAGGAACTCTTGCGAAGCAATCTTGATTCGTCATAACAGTCGAGATTCTTCGTGAGAAATTTCGAGGAAGAATTCCTCAGAAAGACAACCTTCCGAACGGTCGAAGAACCTTCGGAACGGTTGAATAAACCTTACAATAGATAAGTGTTTGTTCGCAGTTAAAAAAAAGAACAGAAGAAAATTGTTCGCTTTTGTTCGTTGTTAAGAAAGTGAAGTTTTAAAAAATAGGATTAATTATGATAGAAATGCATGGAACCACGATTATCGGAGTGAAGAAAGACGGCAAAATTGCCATCGGTGGAGATGGCCAGGTAACGCTGGGAAATTCAGTGATGAAAGCCTCTGCCAAAAAGTTACGTCGTCTTTTTGAAGGCAAAGTTATTGCCGGATTTGCCGGAGCTACAGCTGATGCCTTCACCCTGTTTGAAAAATTTGAAGAAAAGCTGAAAACCTATAAAGGAAATTTGAAACGAGCTGCTGTGGAATTAGCCAAAGATTGGCGTTCCGATAAATTCCTGCGCCGGCTGGAAGCGATGATCATCGTGGCTGATAAAGATAATTTGCTGGTGATCAGCGGCAACGGCGATGTGCTGGAACCTGATGATGATATTATCGCCATCGGTTCGGGTGGAAATTATGCACTTGCAGCAGCCAGAGCTTTAGCCGACAGCAAACTTTCCGCCAGAGAGGTTGTGGAAAAAGCACTTAATATTGCTTCTGACATTTGCATCTATACAAATAAGAATATTACAATTGAGGAAATTTAATGAAACATCTCACACCAGCCAGAATAGTAGAAGAACTTGATAAATATATCATTGGACAGGACAAAGCCAAAAAAGCCGTGGCCATCGCTTTGCGAAACCGCTGGCGTCGTCAGCGCGTTCCCGGTGATTTGCAGCAGGAGATAATGCCCAACAACATCATCCTGATCGGACCTACCGGGGTGGGTAAGACAGAAATTGCCCGACGTCTTTCCCGTCTGGCTAATGCTCCATTCATCAAAGTTGAAGCCTCCAAATTCACTGAAGTTGGCTACGTGGGACGCGATGTAGAATCGATGATCCGGGAACTGATGAACATTGCACTGAACGACGTGCGCACCGAAATGACAGCCAAGGTTCAAGCTCAAGCCAAAGATAAAGCCCGTGCAAAAATGATCGATATTCTCTATCCGAGGCCGCCGCTCAAATCCAATGAAACGGAAGAAGAAATTACCAAAGCCGAAGAACGCTATCAGCGTATCCGCAAAAAAATGGAAACTTTATTTGATGCCGGAGAACTGGACAGTCGCGAAGTGGAAGTTACCGTCAACGGCATGCGTTCTTCCCACATCGAAATTTTCTCTCCCACCGGCATGGAAAACATCGATCTACAGATCGGTGATATGATGTCCAGCCTGTTCCAGGGCCGGAAAGGACCGGAAAAGAAAAAGAAAATGAAAGTGAATGAAGCTTTCAATTATCTGGTGGAAGAAGAAGCCAACCGTATGGTGAACAAAGATAAAGTGACGGAAGAAGCCAAAGACCGCGTGGAAAATAACGGGATCATCTTCATCGATGAGATCGATAAAATCGCCGGCAGCGAAAACCGCACCGGAGCAGACGTTTCACGTTCCGGCGTACAGCGCGATCTACTGCCCATCGTGGAAGGATCGAATGTTCCCACCAAATACGGCGTGATCGATACGGCTCACATTCTGTTCATTGCAGCCGGCGCTTTCAACATGTCCAAACCTTCCGACCTGATCCCGGAACTGCAGGGTCGTTTCCCGATTCGGGAAGAACTGAACAGCCTGACCAAAGAGGATTTGAACAAAATCCTGTTTTATCCCCGCAATTCCCTTACTAAACAATATACTGCTCTCTTTGCAGCCGAAGGCGTGAAACTGAGTTTCGAAGATGACGCCATAGAAGAGATCGCCAGCTTTGCCGCCATGGCCAATGAAAAGATGGAAGATATCGGCGCTCGACGCCTGCACACGATCATGAACGCACTCCTGGAGGATTACTTGTTCAATATGCCCGATAAAAAATTCAAAACTGTTAAAGTCACGCAGACAATGGTCAAAAAGAAATTGTCCCGCATCATTGAGGACGAAGACCTGAGCAAATATATTTTGTAATAATGACAATGAAAGATTTTAGATTTACGATTTCGGATTTCAGAATTAAGTTTCCAACCCCCTGTGTCCTCCTAGCAAGGGGGAATAATGGAATCTTTGATTCCAAAAACTCTCCCCTAATTAGGGGAAATGTTCTGCACTGTTATTAGTGCAGAACAGAGGGGTTTAAAAGATGAAAATCGATTCCTATTCTTTCGGCAAGATCAAGATCGACGGCAGGATTTACGATTCCGATGTGATCATTTCCGAAAACGCCGTTCCGATCATTTGGCAAAGACCGGACAGCCACCTTTTGCAGATCGACGATGTGGAAAAGATCCTGGCTGCCAATCCTACCTGCGTTATCATTGGAACCGGTTTTTTGGGACTGATGAAAGTGGATGCGGAAGTAAAATCACTTCTTTTGAAACATCATGTCAAATTGCATGTGGAAAAAACCAAACGGGCGGTGAAAATCTATAATTCCTACAGCAATAAAGAAAACGTGGTAGCAGCGCTGCATATTACGTGTTGAAGGAATTATGAATAATCTACTATCTTTAAAACAAGCAAGCCAATGGGTTACTGAACATTACAGCAGGAATACAACTCCTTCACAAATTGCTTATCTGATGCAATATGGACATTTAAAAAAAATTGGAAACAATGGGAATACTAAAGTCCCAATTGATGATTTAAAAAAGTACTATGATTCTCTTGCTAATTTGGAAATTGAAATGAAAGAGAATCTGGGAAATGATTTAAACTGGGAATTATCATTTAGCGAAATTTCAGAGAAAGACAGAACAAAACACGTGCACCGTCTCCATCCTTATAAAGGAAAATTTATTCCTCAGTTAGTAGAATATTTCCTTGATGAGCATACTGACGAATTCAAAAAAGAGATCTATTTTAAAAAAGGCGATATCGTATTAGATCCATTCTGTGGAAGTGGTACAACTTTGGTACAAGCTAATGAATTAGGAATAAATGCCATTGGAATTGATATATCAGAGTTTAATTCTCTGATAAGTAATATTAAAGTACATAAACACAATATTCAAAAACTTTATTATGAATTAAAGCGAATTTCAGATTTGTTCGGTGAATTCGTATACAATTCAAAAGCTGTTCAATTCGAAGAAGAACTTTTGTATGAACTAAATAGTTTTAATAATGAGTTTTTCCCTTCACCGGAATTCAAGTATCAAATAAGAACCAAACAAGTTGATGAATGGAATTATGCAAAACAAAAAGAATCGGACTTTCTTCAAATTTATCATTCACTTGTGAAAAAATACAATCTGAAGATAAAGCAAGACACTCAAAATAATTTTATTGAGAAATGGTATTTACAACCAGTTAAATCTGAGATTGATTATTTGATAAGTTTAATCAAATCAATTAAAGACACAGAAATTAGAGAAATTGTTGAAATTATTTTAAGTAGAACCGTTCGATCATGTCGAGCAACAACACATTCAGATTTAGCTACATTAAAAGAACCGGTAACTACCACATATTATTGCCATAAACATTACAAAATATGTAAACCGTTATTTTCTATGTATAGTTGGTGGAAAAGATATAGTGAAGATACTATAAAACGATTAAGTGAATTCGACTATCTTCGAACAAATACTTATCAAATTTGCCTGACTGGTGATTCACGAGTAATTAACATTTTTGATGCTTTAGAAAATTCTAAATCAATATTCGGAAAAGAATTAAACAATAAAAAAATCAAAGGAATTTTCTCCAGTCCTCCTTATGTTGGGTTGATTGATTACCATGAACAACACGCTTATGCCTATGATCTGTTTAATTACCAACGTAAAGATAACTTAGAAATTGGACGGTTGTTTAATGGTAAAGGAAAAGCAGCTCAAGAATCATACACAAAAGGTATTTCTGAAGTTCTGATTAATTCAAAGAAGTATCTAACTGATGATTATCACATTTTATTAGTTGCAAATGACAAATTCAATCTTTATCCAAGAATAGCTGAAAATGCTGGGATGAAAATCGTGAACCAATTTAAAAGACCTGTTTTAAATAGAACTGAAAAAGATAAATCGGCTTATTCGGAAATTATTTTTCATATGAAGGAGAAATAATGACAAAACTTGATATTACTAAATCAATCGAACATGTAATAACTTCTATGATGGATAATGTGATGAAAAAAGTGCTTATAGATGATCCCTTTATTGTTGAAGAACATCATGCTAAAAAACCTTTATATGCTGCATTAGTGCCCGATGAAATTTTTAAAGGATCTCATTTTGAACGTAGATTTGTAACACCCTTTGGAAAAGTTTGGGAGAAGTTAGCAAAAGTAGTAGGAGAAATTGAATTTGATGAAGCAATTTTAGGGCAATCAATTACAGGCAATATTGGGCAAGAAAGACTTCAAAGAATAAATGAGGTCCTTAGAAAATTAGAACATCCTGATAGAAACGAGAAGAGGACAAAACCAAATTGGGATAAAGAGCTTAAATATATACTTGAAGGAAAAGGGAAATTAATACCTGTAACTGTTTTGTGTGATTTATATGTTCAAGAAAAAAAAACTGGAAAATGTTATTCGTTTGAAATAAAAGCTCCCCTCCCAAATAGTGATCAAACAAAAGTAAGTAAAGAAAAAATATTGAAATTGTATTCTATGACGCCCGCTAAAATTAATGGAGCTTTTTTTGCTCTACCTTATAATCCGTACAAAATCAAAGCAAACTATTCGTGGCAATTTCCAATGAGATGGTTCAATATGAGAGAGGATAAAGTTGTTCTGATTGGAGATGAGTTTTGGGATTTCATAGGTGGCATCGGTACTTATAAAAACTTTATTAATGTTATAAATAAGCTAGGACTTGAATATCGAACAAGAATTTACAAAGAGTTTTTAGGAATTGATCCTCCAGAAGATTATGAAAAAATAAAATTGTAACGGAGCACTCATGAAAAAATCTTTTTCCTTTTTCCTTTTTTTTATTATCCTGTTATCCTGTCTATCAGCAGAGGAGATCATCTCCGTCACTTTGCCTGCTGCCGATACCCTGGAACTCGTTCCCTATGCCAAATTCGATTTTGCCAAGATCGATGAATCGAGTGCCATCATCAAAAGCCGGGTGTGGGACGACGTATATTGGACACTGAACGATTCCGGCAATAAAAACCGCATCTTTCCCTTCAACTGCAACGGACAGATGTATCGAGCCGAATGGTATAAAGAGAACGAAGGCGGTGTGTATCTGGCAGGAGCGCTGAATATCGACTGGGAAGAAATGGCGGTTGATAATAATGACAACATTTACGTTTGCGACACCGGCAACAATGATAATGCCCGGCGCGACCTGTGCATCTATCAATTAAAAGATCCGTTCCCGAAATTCAGCGGTTCGGTGAATTATTTTCAAAAATATCATATTTATTATCCTGAGCAAAAGGACTTTCCTGCCAGAATAAATAACTGGGACTGCGAAGCTGTTTTCTGGGCAAACGGCAAACTTTATTTTCTAACCAAGCATCGTGCTGATTCTCTGACCAAACTTTACCGGATGGACAGCATGGATGCTCTGAAAGAGAACCCTCTCACCTACCTGGCTACTTTCGATATTCAAGGAATGGTCACGGCTGCCGATGTTACTCCTGATGGGAAAAAACTGGCAGTGCTCACTTACGACAATATTTGGGTATTTGAAGTTAAAAAAGGCGATAAATATTTCCAAGGAAGTATCAAATGGCTGCCGATCAGTGCCAAGCAGTGCGAAGGAATTTGTTTTGATGATGAAGATACACTGCTCATCACGAATGAACAAATGGAGATCTTTGAAGTAAAAATAGCAGACATGATAGAAGTGAAGTAATGTTTTGAGACCTTCCGAACGGTCGATTCCCCTCTTGAGAGGGGTACGGCTTTAGCCGTGGGGTGTGTTAGAACCTTCGGAACGGTTGATTGAGATTAAGTGTCTTTGCGAGGTTTCTTTCATTGAAATTCTTTCGAAGTAATCTTTTAGAAACTGAATTGAGATTCTTCGTGAGAATTTTCGAAGAAGAATTCCTCAGAAAGACAGATTATTTTTCAGTTTAAAACCTTCCGAACAGTCGATTCCCCTCTTGAGAGGGGTACGGCTTTAGCCGTGGGGTGTGTTAGAACCTTCGGAACGGTTGATTGAGTTTTGTGTCTCGTTCACTCCTGAACGAGTAGTTTTAAACTTTTCACAGACATGAGTGTCTGTGATACGAATCATGGAGGATTCATGAAATTCAAATCTTATCTGATTCTGGCAATTTTACTGCTGACGGCAATTATCCTGATCCAGAATACGGAAGTAGTCGAATTCAAGATCTTCTTCTGGCAAATCAGCATGTCACGCATTATTCTTTTTCCTGCTTTGCTGGTCATTGGTTTCATCGTGGGTTATATCATAGCCAAAGTTCATCGTCACAAACGAGTTAAAGAAAAATTGGCAAAACCTTGTGCCGAAAATCCTAAAGGAAGGGAAAATGATTAAAAAATTCGCCATCATTCTGAATCCTGTCGCCGGAAAAGGCTACGCTCCCAAACACATTCCCTTCATCAACGAATTTTTGCAGAATTTTAATGTGAACTACGAAATTCATATCACAAAGCGGATTGGACATGCTATCGAACTGGCTGAAGAATTCATTTTACAGCCGGACACGGCAGTTGTTGCTGCCGGTGGAGACGGAACTTGTAATGAAGTGATCAATGGTTTGATGCTGGCAAAGAGCAAAAATCCTGATCTGATGCCGGTTTTCGGCGTTTTGCCTATTGGCCGCGGCAACGATTTTGCTTTTGGAGCAGAAGTTCCTGCCACACTCAAGGAAAGCCTGAATGCAATTGTACACGGCAAACCTGTGCACATGGATGTGGGAATCATCAAAGGTGGAAACTACCCGGAAGGCAGATATTTCGGCAACGGCATCGGGGTAGGGTTCGATACAAAAGTTGGCCTGGAAGCTGCCAAGATGAAACACATTCACGGCGCTTTCGCCTATCTGATCGGCGCTCTCAAAACCCTCATTCTCTATCCTCCCGCTCCTGATATCGAACTGACTTACAATGAAATAACCACTATGGTTTCACCGGCTTTGGTTTCGATTATGAATGGAAAACGGATGGGCGGTACTTTTTTCATGGCTCCCAATGCGAACAACAACGATGGTGTTTTGAACCTGTGCATGACCAAACAAGGCAGTCGCAGAGAACTTCTGAAAACCATGCTGCATTACATCAAAGGAACTCAGCATACTCTGGAAAACACGACTGTTGCACAAAGTGCAGCTTTCACTCTGAAAGCAGTAAGCGGTTCATTAGCTGTCCATGCCGATGGCGAGACGATCTGTGAAGCAGGAAAATTTCTGGAAATCAACTGTTTGCCAAATGCCGTTGAAATCATCAAATTAAAAGATAAACACAACTAACAGGAAAATTCGTTTGAAAGTTGGTGGCAAAGTCGCTGTAGTATTAATTCGAACTTTACTGCACCTCATTTGTAAAGTCGATCGAAAAGAAATAAAAAAAATTCCCAAAAAAGGTCCGTGCATTGTTGCGATCAATCACATCAATTTCCTGGAAGTTCCCATGATCTTTGTCGATCTCTATCCTCGCAAAATCCACGGTATTGCCAAAAAAGAAACCTGGGATATCAGCTTTATGGCCTGGCTGGCAGATATTTGGGAATCTATTCCCATCGACCGGGAAGGATTTACCGCCAGTACATTCAGGAAAGCAAAAAAGCTGTTGCAGGAAGGCAGGATCATCATCATTGCACCGGAAGGAACCAGAACCGGAGACGGCAAATTGAAAGAAGCTCATCCCGGTATCATTACCATGGCTCTTCAGTCGAATGTTCCCATAATTCCTGTTGTTCATTATGGTGGAGAAAGATTTTGGCATCGGATTACAAAGTTAAAAAGAACCAGTTTCACCTTCAAAGTCGGTAATCCGATCAGACTGAAAAAGCCTAAACTGATTAATCATCTGATCAGACGCAAAATGGTGGATCAATTGATGTACCGCATGGCGAGACTTCTGCCTGAGTATTACCGCGGTGTTTATGATGATATTGGGAAAATAAATAATAAATATGTGGAAGATGCTGGGTTTGGGGAGATTTAATGAACTCAATATCTAAACTCACCCTTGCTATTTCCCTCTCTTTTAAAAGAGGGAACATAAGAAGTTGCGAGAGAAAATAAATGTCATCCTGAGCGGAGTCGAAGGATAAAAGAATTTAAATACTTAGTTGGAGTAAAAAAATGACTAAAATGATCTCATATTGCGGTTTGATCTGTACGGAATGTCCAGCATATATTGCACTTAAAACTAATGATGACGAACTAAGACAGAAAACTGCTGTTGAATGGAGCAAAATGTACGGCGGTGACATCAAACCGGAAGCAGTGAATTGTGCTGGCTGCTTAGCAGATGATGGTGTGCTTTACCATTATTGCAGCGTTTGCAAAATCCGTGCTTGCAGCAGAGAAAAAGGTTGGGTGAATTGCGCTCAATGTGAAGATTATGGCTGTGATAAAATAACTGAATTCTTCGGATTTGTTCCGGATGCAAAGAAGATATTGGATGGAATAAGAGAAAAACTGTAATCATTGGTCATTGGTTATTGGCCATCGAGGTCTTTGCGAGGTATCTCCAAAGAAATTCTCTCGAAGCAATCTTAACAGTATATTGAAGGAAGATTGCTTCGTTTGATGCTGGCAAGAGAAAACTCGCAATGACGATTATGTCTTCCTGGGGTATCTGTCAGTTTGCTTTCGAAGGATCTCATGATAATTCTTTCAGCTTTACATCTCGTTTTATAATAGAGATTCTTCGTGAGAAGTTATGAGAGAATTCCTCAGAAAGACAAATTATTTATTGCTTGTTATTAGGCGTTACGAAGACAAACTTCGTAACGAGAAATAAAATGCGTCTTTGCGAGGTATCTCACAGAGGAATTCTGCTGAAGCAATCTCAACTGTAATTTAGATAGAGATTGCTTCGATAGATGCTAACAAGAGAGAACTCGCAATGACGATTATATCTTCGCTTTCTTCCAGTTTCCTTTCCGATAAATAACCAATGACCAAACTGCGATAATCGCGTTTGAGATCACCATCGACCACCAGAGCGCATCGTAAGGATAAGCAGCCAGAGGTTTGGCTATCCAGTTCAGGAACGGAACAAAAAAATCAATCTTCACATATTGATATGCCAATCCTGAAAGCATTAAAACAAACGGGATGCGTAATCCCCAAAGCCTCACGATGTTGAGCATCATGTTTGGTTTGGTGTGACCTGAGCCGTTGAACACTCCCATGAAAATGAAGACAATACCAAAAACAAACGAAGCCAGAGATGTAACCTTGAACATTCTCTGCCCTGTTTCCACCACAGCCGGATCGTTGATGAAAAATTCCGTTATTTGAGAACCAAAGAAAAATAGAGTTGCGCAGCCGATTGTCATGATCGCCATGATCAGAATAAAAGCTTTTTTCACACTCTTCTCTGCCCTTTTCATTTTTCCTGCTCCCAGGTTCTGTCCGATGACTGTTGCCAGCGCATTACTGATACCCATAGCCGGCATCATGAAGAAGCCGGTTAGTCGATTCCCGATCGAAAAGACTGTGATCACCACCGTGCCAAAACTGTTCACGAAGCCCTGCAGAAGCAGAAAACCAAAGCTGGTGACAGATTGGCCCAGAGAAGCGGGAATGCTGATATCCAATATTCGCTTCAACATGGTTTTTTCCGGGAGTATATCTTTCATCCCGGGCATGATCATCGGAGCTTTTTTCTTTAAATAACTGATCGCGATAATTGTGGCAACAATCCTGGCAAACAGCGTTCCATAGGCAGCTCCCACCGCTTCTAATCTTGGAAAGAAGCCAAGACCGAAAATGAGGATCGGATCGAGAACCAGGTTTATCAGCACGGAAATGATCTGAATTTTCATGGGAGAAACCGTATCGCCCAAACCCTGAGAAAAACTCTGATAGGAAAGGAAAATGAACATGAAGATCACACCGACTAAAATTACAGAAATATACTGCCTGGTGACGACATAGATCTCTGGTGGAACCTGCAAAAGTGCTAAAATTTTATCCAAAAAGATGAAACTCCCGGAAATGAAAAAAGTACAGAATATTACCAGAATGAAGACGAATTGACCGACAACCCTTTTCATTTCTTCCGGGCGTCCGGCGCCTTTATATTGCGCTATCAAGGCCGTTCCGGCGATCACAAAACCAAATCCGAATGATGATAAAAAGAAGATCAAAGGGAAAGCAATTCCGGCTGCCGAAACCGCACTACGAGCGTTGTCTCCCAGTTTACCCAGCCAGAAGGCATCGGTCAGATTGTAGAACATCTGCAGAAAATTGGACAGCATGATGGGAAGTGATAGTTTCACCAGGTTCTTCATAATGGGACCCTGCGTTAGATCCATTCCTGTTTTCTGCATTGCTTTATTTCTTCTCCAATTATTTAATTTCAATATTATTTTTCAATTCATTGCGTCAATTGGAGAATTAATTCTCATCTTTGGAATGTGCACGGCACTTCCGAATGTTGGACAATTGAAATAGATTCTTCGCGGGAGAAATTGAGAGAATTCCTCAGAAAGACAGAACGCATATTACGAGAATGTAAAATAAAGAAAATTCTTTAAATTGACTATCCCCATGGCAGAGCCTAGAGGAATTCTCTTAGTTAAAAAAATGTATGATTTTCACTAAAATACATAACGGGCATTATACTCGACGATATTTGATGTTTATTTTATCGAAACAAGGAATCAGTGCGTGCGCTGATTATTCAATAATCCTGTTTTTATAGCGCCAACCGACTATAAGTAAAAAATCGGTGGCTGATACAGGAAAGAGAGAGCGGTTATTCATTCAGCATGATGCGTACTTTCTCATCGTCATCCGTATCTACAAAAGATACTTTGATTATCTCATCACCGGAAGTGGGAACAAACCTGCCAACATAATCTGCCTTCACCGGCATCTCGTGATGTCCCCTGTCGATAAGAACACAAAGCTGGATCTGTTTGGGTCTGCCGAAATCGAGGATAGCATCGATAGCAGATCGTACTGTGCGTCCAGTATAAAGCACGTCATCGATCAAAATGACTTTCTTATCCTTCACATCGAATTTGATTTCAGAACCTTTCATCACCGGTTTTTCAGCAATCAGAGAAAGATCATCCCGATAGAGTGAAATATCCAGAATTCCCACCGGAACATCAACGCCTTCTATTTCTTTCAGATAAGCGGACAATCTTTCCGCCATTGGCACACCGCGGCTGCGAATGCCGATCAGATAAACATCCCCCAGGCCTTTATTAAATTCCACGATCTCATAAGCCATCCGTTTCAAAGTTCGATTGATGGCTTTCGCATCCATTATTTCACTTTTTATCTTCATTATTTTCCCCTGTTATTTCTCTTTGAACTTAAAAATATATTTCACTCCACCACTCACATCGATGATCAGTTCGCTGTTAATTTGCTTAGCCAGCAGCTTGATCAACTGCATTCCGATCGATTTATGATTGATGAGTTCTTCTTCGGAATGTATAATATTACCATTATCGCCGATGATCAAGTTGAAGTAATTTTTTTTATCCTTGAACATCTGAATTGTGACCAGCCCCTCTTCCATATTTTGGAAGGCATGCTTGATGGAATTTGTAAAAATCTCATTTATCAGCAGTCCGCAGGGAATGGCCGTATCCAGGTTCAGAAAGACTTTTTTTATCTCGAGTTTCACATCGATCCTCTTGGAATCAAACTGATAATTTCCCAACAGATAGTTTAATAAACCCGAAATATAATCTTTGAATTCGATCTGAGCCAGATTTCTTTCCATGTAGAGTTTTTCATGGATGAGAGACATGGAATAAACCCGGTTACGCGTATTTTCCAAAATAGAAAGCGACTTATCATCTATCTCGTCATAGGTTTGCAGATTCAGAATGCTGGAGATTATCTGCAAATTGTTTTTCACACGATGATGAATTTCGCGCAGCATCACTTCTTTTTCCTTTAAAGAATCGGTAATGATTATCTCAGCTTTTTTTCGTTCCTCAATCTCGTTTAGAAGATCAGTATTGGTCTTGGCAAGTTCGATGGTGCGATGCTCGACCTCAATTTCTAAATTAGCTTTAGATTTCTGCAAAATTTTGTTTATCGCTCGTTTCTGATAATAAGCGAAAGTGATGATCATCGACAGCAGCAGCAGCAATAATACAAGAATATAAGAGCGAAGTTTTTCCAGGTTGACTTTCTGGATATCGAACTTGTACAATAAGTTATCTTTGATCAGAATTTCTTTTTCCTTCTCAGCCTTAACAATCATGTAATTAGTTTCGATAGCTGCCAGTTTTTCCGCCATAGATTCGTGGAAAAGGCTGTCCTTGATGGCAGAATATTTCTGTTCACATTCAAAGGCAGTTTTGTAGTTATTCTGTTCATGAAAAAGACGTGAAAGATATTTATAATTATCTTTCAAGATTTCCTGCGCTCCGATATTCTCAGCCAGTTCAATACTTTTCCGCAAATAGCTCAGGGCAGTATTATATTGTTTCATTTCTAAAAAAATACTACCTACGTTTTTCTGACCATTGGCAATTCCAAATTGATCCCCGATTTCTTCTTTCAGAGTGAGAGCTTGCTGATAATAGGCCAGGGTTGTGTTCCAATCCTTCTGCATATCGTAGATGTAGCCGATATTATTTAAGGAAGCAGCAATTTTATCCTTCAAATCCAGCTTGCGATTCAAGCTGAGGGCACGCTGATAATAGAACAACGCCTTTTCCAGATCGCCCATTTCCTGGTAAGCAATTCCTATATTATTTAGCAGTTTGGATTGAATAATATCGTCATTTTCACCTTCCAGAAACTTTAAGAAAATTTCTAACGCTTTATCAAATTCCCCAAGCCGGAGATGTACATTTCCAATATTATTCAAAGTGGATTCAATTTTAATTTTATTTGCTTCCTCCCCCGATTTCAGCAAGTCTTCTTTTAAATCGAGAGCTTTATAATAGTATTCAAGAGCATCTTGGTAATCACCTAATCTATTATAACATATACCAATGTCATTGTATATGCTCGATATATAATAACCATTATTCAGAGGATAAAAAATATCTAAGGATTCAAAATATGTGTCGAGAGCTTTGTTGAAATCACCTTGAAAATTATAAACATGACTGATCGCAAATAATGCTTTACCAATCGCTTCCTGATCCCCAAGTATTTTCCGAATCTCCAAAGATTTCTGGAAATAAGATAAAGAAGCAGGATAATCTCTTTTTTTCCTATAATATATGCCAATCAGATCTGCCGCTTTTGCTTCCTCATCTTTGTTCTTATATTTTTGGGCCAGATCATAAGCCTGAAGAGCGCAATCCAAAGTCATATCAAGATCATACTCCAAGTATTGGTATGCTAATTTATTCAAGATGGAGGCTTTACTTTTTTCTTTTGAGGTTTTAAAAACTGCTTCCAGGCTGTCGATCTCGGTATTTCCAAAGAGATTGAATAAGCAAAATGCTCCAATGAGACATAATATTGTCTTCTTCTTCATAATAACCTCCAGAATTCTGTTTATCTTTTAAAACTTTAAATTATTTTATAAGTTCTTTGAAAATGAAGATGAAATTCACTCCATTCGTGTGATCCAGACGGAACTCGGCATGCAATTGACTGCGCAGAATATCTACCAACTGCAAACCGAAAGAGGGTGCATTTTCCAGTTTGAACTCGGGAGAAAAATCGGAACCGTTATTTCCAACTTCTAATCTGAACAGCTCATTGGGTATTTTTTGCAGTTTAATAAAAATGATGCCATCTTCTCTGTTTCGGAAGGCATGTTTCATCGCATTTGTCACCAGTTCATTAACGATCAAACCGCAGGGAATTGCAGTATTTATGTTGAGATTTATATTCTCACATTCAACTTGATAGATGATACCATGCAAATTGGCGTGATATGAAATAAATAACTGCTTTAGTAAACTTTCTAAATAATCATTGATATCGATTCTGGAAAGGTCGTTGGAACGATAAAGTTTTTCATGAATCAATGACATGGATTTTACGCGGTTCTGACTATTTTTGAAAACCTCAATTGCATTTTCTTTGTTGATATAACGAGATTGAAGTTTGAGCATACTGGAAATTATCTGCATATTATTTTTTACGCGATGGTAGACTTCTTGCAGCAATACTTCCTTTTCGCGCAGTGAAGCTTTGATCTTTTCTTCTGCTTCACGCATTTCAGTAACATCTGAAAAGAGCGAGATTGTATTTACTGCTCCATTTTCCAGCTTTAAGGGGCTGGCTGAAATTTTCATTAATCTAAGTTCTCCATCTTTACGTTTGTTCCAATTTTCATAAGTGGTAGATTCGCCATGCAAACGAATCTTGTGCTGCGCACTAATCAGTTCTCGATATTCTGCTGGAACGATATCCAGAACATTCATTTTCAGCATTTCTTGTTTGGAATAACCATAAATTTTACAGGCGGCATTATTCACGAATACAAAATTCATATCCTTATCAACAATGGTCATCCCTTCTTCGATCGCTTCTACCAGATTCCTGTATTTTTCCTCGCTTTCGATCAATTTCTGCATCGAGATCTTTTCGTCTGTGATATCCCTTCCGATAAAAAGAACTGTATCTTGACTCAGAGGAGTGACGCATCCTCCAAACCAGTAAGCAACGCCATTAATGTCCAGTTGATAATCGAATGAAACCATTTCCTGAGCACTGAGGCAAAGTGTGATCTTATCAAGAAAGAAACCGGAAATTTCTGCTTCAAAGATTTCATTCAGTTTTTTGCCGATTAATTCAGAGGCAGGTTTATAGAGAAGATCGGGATTTGTGGGAGCAATGCTGATATATTTTCCATTTTTATCCATCACAAATATCACTTCTTCCATTCCAGCGAATAAAGCACGTAAATGCGCTTCCGAAGCTTGCAGTTTTTCAATGGCTAAATGACGTTCGGTAACATCGATAGCTGTCCCCAGGACCATGATATTATTGCTGATCGTCACCCTCGTGCTCGAAGTTTCGATCCATTTCTCTTTACCTTCTTTAGTTATAATCTTCAGTTCATAATTTGGAACTACATTTTCTCCTTGAATCAGTGATAATCCCCTTTGACTTATATAATCACGAAACTGAGGATGGATGAAATCGAAAAATCTCATTTTCAATAATTCTTCTTCAGAATAGCCGGTGATCTGGCAGGTGGCTTTGTTCACGTAGGTCATTTTTCCTTCAGGATTGAATGTATAAACCGCTGATTTCAAGTTGTCTGTGAGAGTTCGATATAGAATCTCACTTTCCTGCAGTTTTTCCTGGATCTCCTGCCGTATCTTGCCATCTTTGATCTTCTCATAATATAAATTTAACAGGAAAATGACTACTGCTAAACCGAAGACAAGTCCATAGATCAGATAGTTTCGAACCTGGTTATGATGAATGGCGCCAACTTTTAAAAGTTCTAATTCCTTTTCGCGCTTAGTAGTTTCATATTGAATTCCGAGTTCTGCAATGACCTGTTTGTTCATTGCATCATTTATAGAATCTTTCAATGCTTTGGATTTCTTAAAGTAAGAAAGAGCAATATCCGGTTTGTTGGTTTGTTCGTAAAAGTCAGCATAAGCCCCGTAGTTGTCGGCAATCATATCTCTATTCTTATATTCTCTGGCAATAGTAAGACTCTCTTCCAGGAAGTCCGGAACTTGAGTATATTTATTCTGCTGGATAAGAGTGTTGGCAATGTTATTCAGGTTCAAACAAATGCCGTCTTTATTTTCAATAGATTTATTGATCACTAATGCTTCGTTATCATAAAATAAAGATTTATCATAATCCTCTTGAATGAAATATAAACTTGCCATATTCGTGTAGCAAACAGCTATACCATAGTCATCATGATTCTTATTTAATATATCCAGAGCTTGATCATAGTATTGCCTGGCTTTTTGATAATCTTCCAGTTCCTGATAGACAAGTGCAATATTATGATAACTTGAAGCCAGATCTGCAGAATTATCCAATTCCTGTTTTAATGCCATCGATTGTAGATAATATTGGAGTGCTTTCTCATATTGCTGAAGATACAGATAAACATTGCCAATATTATTCAGAGTTTTGGCAATTCCTTCCTTAAAATCTAAATCTTCATAAATATCCAGGGCTTTCAGGCAATAGTTCAAGGCAACATCATGGCTGCCCATATTTTGATTAGCGGTAGAAAGGTTAACCATTGTGTTGGCTATAATCTTTTTATCATCCAGTTGTTCAGCCAGTTTCAAAGACTCTTCATATAATTCGATAGCTTTACTGTAATTTCCCCTGATTTCGTAGGCAACGCCTATAGTGGATAAAATATTAGACTGATAATCGATCAACTCCAATTTTTCGGCAATTGCCAACGCCTGATTTCCATAATCAATACTTCTTTGCGGATCGTATTCTATATATTCAACAGCCAGTATATTGAGTGTTTTCATCTTTTCTTTGCCTTTCAATTCCGGCAGAAGGTTTTCCAGGCTGTCAACTTCAGCGAAGTGATGATCTGAAAAAAGTAAATTTGCAGCTAAAATAAAAACTAAAAAAACTATTTTTCTCATACACATCCAATACAACTTATTTTGTTTGTTGAGTATTTTTGTACACCCAACTTGTCAATATGAAAAAGGAATATCTGCATCCCCCGAAAAAATATTTCTTTTCTGCAATCAACCAGGAGAAGTAAGAAATTAATTTTTTCAAGCCCATGAATTTATTCATGGGGAAAATCAATCAAAACCATTCATATCGACCATTTCAATGGTTTTCGAAATTTATGCAAACGGTTCATACCGTTATCTATTTGTTTCATAATCTCGGTTCTTAATTGGAGAATGATTTGTGCAGATATTTCAATGATATTCTATTTTATTACAATAGTATAGACTTAGATTATCCAAAATTTTTCGGGGGATGCATATATTTATTATTTCTCAGATCTAAATTCTCAAATCTGAAATCATTTTTTCCTCAATTTGATCTACGATTTACGATCAACGATTGGAGATTCATGATCGCTTTCATTTCATATCTCAAAACTAAATTCCTTCGTGATTCTTCGTGTTCTTAGCGGCTAATTATTCAACGGTCAGGGTGACCGTTTTACATCCCCCACTTTTCCCAAAATATGATTCTATCCAAATCTATTCTCTTTTTGCTGCCGGCAAAAGTTTTTACTGCTTTAGCATAAAGTGTATCTTTTTCTTTTGGAAAACCAAATGGGCTCAGCGCAACCACGCGGATTTTATCTGGAATTCCCAATATTTTCTTCACGCTTTTTTCATCAAAAGCAGCCAGCCAGCAGCTGCCAATGCCACGATTCCAGGCAGCCAGCATCATTTGTTGAAAAGCAATCGCCACATCCACCAGATAATAATGCTGATTATTAATCGTTCCGCTTTTGCTGGTATCGGCACAGGCAACAACGATGATCGGTGCATTCTTGATGAAAAAATTCACTTTCCCCAGAAATCCGCTTTTCAAAGCAAGATCACTACGAGTTTTTTCATCTTTCACAACCACGAACCGCCAGCATTGTCTGTTCTGAAAAGATGGAGACAACCTTGCAGCAGTAAACATTTCCTGTAAAAATTCTTCCGGAATTTCGGTATTGGAAAAGCTGCGAACACTTTGGCGCGAATTGATAACATCTATAAATTCCATTGCTTAACCTCTTTACTGAATACAGTCGAACTGGTTTATTATGTCAAATAAAAAAGCCCAAACACAAAACGGTTTGGGCTTTTATAAATTCTTCTGATATTAGAATCCTATAGCAAATCCTGCTGTCATAGAATCATATTTGCAGATATTGTAATCAGCATTGATGTTGAATACTCCTAACCGAAATGTAGGTCCCAA
>JAUSOT010000116.1 GCA_030656075.1 Candidatus Cloacimonadales bacterium | reverse complement strand
TATTTGCTGCACCAGTTTTTTAATTCCTAATAATATATCAAGCGGTTCAAAACCAGTAACCACTCCACCGATTCCGAACTTTTCAGGTAGAATGGAATATGCATCAGCACCGATAATCACACTGACATGACCGGGTAAAATAAATCCGTTCACTTCCACATCTCCGCCGGCAAGAAGCGCTTCGAGAGCGGGAGGAACAAGTTTGAAAGCAGGTAAAACGGTAAAATTGTTCAGATTTTGTTGAACTGCTTTTTGAATGGTAAGTGCGATGCCCGGGATCGTAGTTTCAAAACCTATTCCAACCAAAACGGTTTCTTTTTTTCTGGCTAATTCCAACGCTTCCAAAGGTGAATAAATTATTTTAATATCAGCACCTTCTGCTCTTGCTTGCTCCAAAGTTCCAAGTGAGCCGGGAACGCGGATCAGATCGCCAAAAGTTGCGATCGTAACATTTTTCAGTTTGATCATTTCATCAATCACTGTGGAAGGAGTTACGCAAACAGGACAACCGGGTCCGGAAATGAGTTTGATATTTTCCGGCAGCAGTTTGCGGATTCCCCAATGACCGATAGCCATGGTGTGTGAACCGCAGACTTCCATAAATTTGACCGGTTGTTCGAAGTTTTGCAAATCAGCTACGATTTTTTTGATCAGTTCCGGCTGGCGGAATTTGCTTAAATCCATTTATGTTAATCCGTAAGCCTGCTGCAAAAGATCGATAGTTTCCAGGGCATCTTCTTCAGAAATAATTTCCAGTCCAAAACCGGTGTGGATTAATATCCATTCACCTATTTTAACTTCGGGAATAAAGTTGAGAGCAATTTCTTTTGTTACTCCGCCCAGGTCAACGAGACCCTTTTCTTCACTTATTTTTTCTACCAGTTTGCCCGGTATTGCTAAACACATAATTTTTCCTTTATAATTCTAACCTTCCGAACGGCTGCAAGACCTTCGGAACGGTTACTTTTATTAATCATCTCCAACCGTTCGCAAGGTTCTGCGATCGTTGCGAAGGTTTCAGTTTCATACGCCTTACAATTGCTAACTAAATGAATAATTTAAAGAAGCGAAAGAAAGGTATTCGTTTCGGACTCGACTTAAGAATTTGGTTTTCTTTCACATTTCTTCGCCAAAGACTTGAGTTGAGAACGAAAAACATTTAAACCGTTGCGAAGGTTTTCGAAACTCAACCGTTCGCAAGGTTTTCAATTTTCAATTATCATTAATTCCAACCGTTGTGAGGATTGACACACCCCACGGCTAAAGCCGCACCCCTCTCAAGAGGGGAATTATTCAATTTTCAATTTTCAATTTTCAATCTCTTCTCATCACTCTATTCGCGATCATCACCTGACCTGCCGAGATCGCACCATCATTGGAGGGAAGCTGGGAGGGGGTGAAAACTGTAAAGCAATTTTTTTCTAATTCGCTGTATAAACCTTCCAGCAGCACATTATTCTGCATCACTCCACCGGATAAAACAATCTTGCTCAATCCCGTTTCTTTTTTCACTTTTTGAACTGCCTGAACAGTGAAATCAATCACAGTTTTATGAAATCTTAGAGCTATTTCAGTTCGACTTTTCTTTTGACGGATATCATTTGTCACAGCTTTGATGAGTGGAATAAAATCTATTACACCATTATCAATTTCATAAGAATAGGAAGGAACTTTTTCCAGAGATTCTGTACCACAGAGAAATTCCAGAGCCATGGCAGATTGCGCTTCAAATGTGATGTTTGGAAACAGTCCCAGCATAGCGCTGATGCAGTCGAATAATCTTCCCATACTGGAAGTTTGAAAGACGTTGAAGTTATTTGTTATTTGTTTGAAAATGATCTTCTTTTCAATTTCAGAAATTCCGGTCAGAAAATCGGGATTTTCCCCGGCTTGCTGCAAATAGGAAAAAGCGATCCGCACCGGGTGTTTGATGGCGGCATCGCCTCCCGGGAGCGGCATGTATTTCAAATGAAATTTGCGTTCGAAATTCTGATAATCTCCAACAAAAATTTCTCCGCCCCAGATGGCTCCATCCAGTCCGTAACCTGTTCCGTCATAAGAAATACCGATCACCGGTTCATCCAGCATGTTCTCAGCCATCACAGCCGCAACATGAGCATGATGATGCTGAACTTTTACAAGAGGTAAATTCAGTTTTTCGGCAAAACGGGTCGTCATGAAATCCGGTTGCAGATCACAGGCAACCAGCTCCGGTTTTATCTTGAACCAATCCTGGAATTTCGTCAGAGTTTCTGTAAAAAAATCTTCCGTTTCCTTGCTGTTGTTATTACCGATGTAGGGTGACATCCAGATAGAATCTTCTTTGGCTAATGCGAAAGAAATTTTCAATTCCGCTCCAGTTCCCAGGGTTGGAATTGTTTTGAACGGGAGTTTGAGAGGAGAAGGAACGTAACCCCTCGAGCGACGCAGGAAAATGTTTTTACGTTTTGAAGGTCGGATCACGGAGTCATCAGTTCTATTTAAAATTGGTCGATTGTGAGTGAGGAAGTAATCACAGATTCCCTGCAATTCTTTTTCGTCGCTGGCTATTGGTTCATCGTTCAGATTGCCGGATGTCATGATCAAATATAAATTCGGCTTCTGAAAAATCTGGTGATGATGCGGAGCATAAGGCAGGAAAACTCCCAGATTGGGATTGTAGGGAGCAACGGAATCAACAATTGGACTTTCCACTTTTTTAGGGAAAAGAACTATCGGAGCAGCAACTGATTTCAGAAGATCAAGTTGAGCAGAATTATATTCGACGATATTCTGCAAATTCTCTTCCGCACACATCACCGCGAAAGGTTTGTCTGGACGGTTTTTTCTGCGACGAAGTTCTGCTACAGCTTTTCTATCAGTGGCATCGCAGGCAATGTGAAATCCCCCGATCCCTTTGATTCCGACGATCTTTCCTTCCTTAATATATTTAAGGCAGTTTTCGATGGGATCGCCGAAAATCTCATTCAGATTATTATCGAGAAATTTCAACTGCGGTCCGCAAACCGGGCAGGCAATTGGCTGTGCATGAAATCTACGATTGGTCGGATCGCGATATTCGCTCTCGCAAAACGAACACATCTCGAAGGTTTTCATGGAAGTTACAGGTCGATCGTAAGGAGTTTTTTCGATTATCGAATATCTCGGTCCGCAATTTGTACAATTTATGAAAGTATATTCATGTCTTTTATCAGATTTTTTAAACAGTTCCTGCACGCAATCTTTACAAACTGCCAGGTCGGGAGAGATGAAAGTTGAACCTGTTTTACTCAGGCTTTGGCGAATTTCAAAATCAGAATAACCGGCATCTGAAAGATCAAACTCAACGAGTTCTTCTATTTTTGCAGCCGGAGGAAGTTCATTAAGTAGAATATCTTTGAATTGAATCAATGCTTTTTTCGTTCCTTCAAGTTCAATTTCCACTCCATTTGTAGAGTTCAATACATAACCATTTAACTTCAATTTACGGGCGAGGTTATATACAAATGGTCGGAAGCCGACGCCCTGAACTATGCCGTTAATTTCGAATCTTTTCATTCAAAATCCTTATATTAATTACACATCTTTTGCTGAGTTTATGCCTATAGAGTCAAGCAAAAACTCCTGAAGATTGCTGAAAGTTCTTAATTGCTGATTAAAGAAAAAAAATGGTTTTCTTAATACATTGTCTTTTAAAAAGATATGTGAAAATCAAATTTGAATATGATGGAAAAAGAAAAAATTGACTTGACACTAAGACCAATTCAAAAAGTCTGCGAATGATTTTGCAGTTTCATTTAGTGTGTAAGTTTCGAGAAATCGAATAAAATAAATAAATGGAAGTGTTATGAAAAGTTACTCTGTTTCTGAGAAGCAGTGGGCAGAAATTTTACACAAAGCATTATCACACTACGGTATTTTTGCTCCTGTAAGTAAAGAAAGTACAGTAGATTACGAAGAAATAACAGAAAAGAAAATCGATCAGATCTTCTACGACAGCATTAAACCCACAACTCCTCTGAAAGCCTTCTTTTTTCCCATCAAGGAAAACGTTGTAGCCGCCAAAAAGCAGACGCCGCGTCTCATCTTGGGTGTACCGGCTTGTGACCTGGCTGCTATCGATCTGCTGGATAAGATTTTTCTGGATAAAGATTTCCTGGATATCTACTACCAAGAAAACCGTGAAAACACGATAGTGTTTGGAAAGGATTGCTACAGCTTTAATAAATCTTGTCATTGCACTGCCTATGGCTTGAATCCTTATCCGGAAAAAAACTGCGATGTTGGAATGTCGCATTCAGACGGAAAATTCTTTTTGACACCTTTCAGTGAGAAGGGAGAAGCTTTCCTGAAAGAAGCAGGAATTGCCAGTTCAGCAAGAGAAAAGTTGCCTTCCAATGTAGAAGCAAAACGCCAGTCCACAACCGATGGATTGAAAAAGCAAAACAAAGACATTCCGGACGGAAAAGCAACCCGAATCGGCATCGAGAAAGAAAACGAAGAACTCTGGAAAAAATATGCTGCTGCCTGTGTTTCCTGCGGAGCCTGTGCTGCCATCTGTCCCACCTGTCATTGCTTCCTGCTCATCGACAAAAAGAATTTCGAAAAGATCAAGAACTGGGACACTTGCCAATATCCGGCTTTTGAGCGCGTTGCTGCCGGTGAAGATCCGCTCAAGAAACTCTACAATCGACTAAAGAACCGCTATCTCTGCAAATTTGTTCATAAACCCGACATGTTCGGTGAAATCGCCTGCACAGGCTGTGGAAGATGTATCGATGCCTGTATCGGCAAGATCAATAAAAACGAAATTATAATCGAAGCCTGTAAATAAGGAAAAGAAAATGCAGGGAAAAAATATTTATAAACCATTGTTATTCAAATTGAATAAAGTTGAAACGGAAAGTCCGCTGATCAAAACTTTTTTCATGACACCCGAAATACCTTTCGACTTCAAAACCGGCCAGTTCGTAGAAGTTACGGTCGATGGAGTGGGAGAAGCACCCTACACACCTTCGTCATCTGCCTGGGTGAAAGACAAAATGGAAATCACCATCATGAAAGCGGGTTATGTAACACAGAAAATGCATGAACTAAAAGGTGGGAAAGTTCTGGGAATTCGCGGACCTTTCGGCCGTGGCTATCCCCTGGAAAAATTCCATGGCAAAGATGTGATCATCCTGGGTGGTGGGGTTGGCATCGCTCCTCTGCGCTGTCTGCTGCTCACGATGCTGCAGGAAGAAGACAAATTCAAAAAAATCCATATTTGTTTCGGCGCTAAAACTCCTTCCGATTTTATTTATAAAGATTGGTTCAAAGATTTGGCAGCTCACAAAAGAGTCGAACTTCTGCGAACTGTGGACAAAGCAGATGGCGATTGGAAAGAAACGGAAGGCGTGGTCACAGTTCTGCTGGATAAACTGCAAGTTGATTTCAAAGAAGCAGTTGCTGTAGTTTGCGGGCCTCCCATCATGATGAAATTCGGCACCTTGCGGCTTTTGGAACTGGGCGTGCAGGAAGAAAACGTTTATCTTTCGATGGAAAAAAACATGTCCTGCGGTTTGGGAAAATGCGGGCATTGCGCGATGGGAGATTATTTCGTCTGCAAAGACGGCCCGGTTTTCACCTATAACGAAATTAAAAATCATCCTAATATTTGGATGTAAGAGAAACTTATGAGCAAGAAAATACTAATTGATCTGGCAAAATTTCGTGAATCGGCAAAGAACGGTTGTTATAATTATGGTGAATGCACTTACGATTTTCATCCGAATAATATTGGCATGAAAGATATCGTGGAGCAGGCAATGCTTCGTTTCGCCTGCCGCAGATGTGAAGAAGCACCCTGCATCACCGTTTGTCCTGCTGAAGCATTGGAAAGAGATGAAGAAGGCATTATTCAGCGCGCTACAAATCTCTGCATCGGTTGTCAAAGCTGTGTAGCTGCCTGTCCGTTTGGAACGCTATCCAACCGGATCATCACCGCTAAAAAATCCATCTGCGATCTCTGTGATTTCAATAATGATTCCAATCCGCTGAAATGTATGAAGACAGCTCCCGAAGGAGCAGTCATTTTCACAGAGCAGGAAGCCAACGAAGCTGAACGAATTTATGCTTTGAATGACAAAGTTCTGGTGAAGGAATTCATCTGGGATGATTTTAAAAGAAATGAATAAAATGATAACAATCCCCTCGATCCCCCTATTTAGGGGGAAGTATGAAGTCCCCTGGATAGGGGATAAAGGGGTCGATAAAATATGAATATAACGAATAAAGGTAAAAAATGGGAAAAGAAATCTTTTACTTTCTAATTTTTCCGGGATTGCTTTTTTCCGGGATTATAGGTGGTTTTCTAAGCTGGATCGACAGGAAGATCACAGCGAGAGTCCAATTCCGGGTGGGACCTCCGATCCTGCAGCCACTCTATGATTTTGTGAAACTCCTGGCCAAAGAAACGATCATCCCGCTGCATGGTTCGAAAACTACTTTCATTTTAGCTCCGGTATTTGCCCTCTTTGGAGCAACTATTTCGGCAGTTTTCATATTACTGCCTTTATTTGGAATGGAAATAGGTGTAGTTAATGGTAAACTAGGATTTGCCGGTGATTTGATCGTGATCATTTATCTGTTGAACATTCCTTCCTTAACTTACATAATTGGTGCGCTGGCTTCGGGAAATCCGCTGGCTGCGGTGGGTGCATCTCGTGAAATGAAGCTGATCCTGAGCTACGAAGTACCTTTCTTGTTGGTGCTCATTTCCATCATCATCAAAGCCGGAATGACGATCAGCCTTGCGGAGATCATTG
>JAUSOT010000112.1 GCA_030656075.1 Candidatus Cloacimonadales bacterium | reverse complement strand
CAATTGTTTGATAGATTACTATATGCAAGTGTATTATCAAAAGGAATTACTTATGCGGAGCTAACAGGATAGTCATTATATAAAAAGATTTGATCTGGCTTTGTGGAAGAAGCTTTTCGTCTGGTTCCCAATCCCCTGATTGGGAACCCGGGATTCGTCGAAACCTTGTTTCGTAAGATACCAAAGTGGGCTTTGGTGAAAAAATACGTTCCCAAACAGGGGTTTGGGAACGAGAGAAATTTGGGGAAAGAATGAGATAAAGGAAAATATCATGAGTAGTGTATTCGAAGAAAAAGATTATATAAAAAGATTTGATCTGGCTTTGTGGAAGAAGCTTTTCACTTTCTGCAAGCCATATAAGACGAAAATAATTCTGCTGGGAATTTTCATGCTTTCCCTGTCCGGCATCGACGTGATCTTCCCGCTGATGAGCAAATATGCTATCGATAACTTCGTGGTTCCGGGTAATACGAACGGGATCATGTGGTATGGGCTTGTTTTTCTGGGACTTGTCACAATTCAGTCGTTGAACATTTTCTTCTTCATTAAGCTCGCAGGAAAGATCGAAATGTTTCTTACTTACGATATTAGAAAGAAGGGATTCCTACACCTGCAGGAGTTATCGTTCAATTATTACGATAAAACACCGGTCGGCTGGCTGATGGCGAGGATGACATCGGACAGTCAACGCCTGGGAAGCTTCATTTCCTGGGGATTGGTCGATATGACCTGGGGGTTTTCGTTGATGGTTTTCATCGCTGTAATTCTGCTGATAATGAATCTGAAACTGGCCTTGATCACGCTGACTGTCGTACCGGTGCTGGTGGTGATAAGCACCTATTTTCAGAAAAGAATTTTGAAGGCTTACAGGATCGTGCGGAAAACTAATTCCAAGATAACCGGAGCTTTTAACGAAGGAATTTCCGGAGCCAAAACCACTAAAACATTGGTGCGTGAAGCAGCTAATTTAAAGGAATTTCAGGTTCAAACCACAGAGATGTATCGCTCTTCTGTGAAAGCAGCGATTTTTTCGTCCCTTTATTTGCCGGCAATTCTCACGTTGGGCAGCATCGGAACGGGACTTGCCCTCTGGTTTGGCGGGAATGGTGTGATGGCGGGAGTCGTGACGTATGGAACTCTGGTTGCTTTTATTTCCTATTCAGTGCAGTTCTTCGATCCGTTGCAGGAAATGGCTCGTATTTTTGCTGAATTACAAAATGCTCAGGCTTCAGCAGAACGGATTTTTTCGATGATCGATGAAGTTCCCCAGATCAAGGATAATTCTCAGGTGAAAGAAGAATTTGGCAGCATCATGAAAATGAAGCAGGAAAACTGGCCGGAAATCAAAGGTGGAATCACCTTTGAAAATGTGACTTTCAGTTACAAAGAAGGTGAAAATATCCTGGAGAATTTCCAGCTTGATATCAAAGCCGGCGAAACGATTGCCCTGGTGGGGGAAACCGGTTCCGGCAAGAGCACGGTGGTCAATCTTGCTTGCCGTTTCTATGAACCTACCGCAGGCTCGATTAAGATCGATGGAGTGGATTATCGAGAACGTTCCATGCTGTGGCTGCATTCCAGCCTGGGCTACGTGCTGCAAACTCCGCATCTGTTCAGCGGCAAGATCAAAGACAACATTGCTTACGGCAGATTGGATGCCACAGATGATGAGATCATTGCAGCAGCCAAGCTGGTGGATGCTCATGGATTTATTATGAAAATGGAAAATGGTTATGAATCGGAAGTGGGTGAAGGCGGAGCCAAGCTTTCCACCGGGGAGAAGCAGCTAATTTCTTTTGCACGGGCTATTCTGGCTGATCCCCGCATTTTCGTGTTGGATGAAGCAACTTCTTCGGTGGATACAGAAACGGAACAACTAATCCAGAAAGCTATCCACACGGTTTTAAAAGGCCGTACCAGTTTCATCATTGCCCATCGGCTTTCCACCATCCGTTCGGCAGACCGCATCCTGGTCATCAGGAACGGAAAGATCACGGAACAGGGAAATCATCATGAACTCTTGAAGATGAAAGGTTACTATTATAACCTTTATACGAATCAATTCATGGATGAACAGGAAAGTATAGTTTTGAATGCATAAGAACTTCGACTCGTAAGGTAACGACGAGTCGAAGTGATGCTCAAGCGATTCTCGAGTCGATGTCGGGCTCTCCTTTCGACTCGAAATAAAAGTAATGCGATCATCCTGTTTGCTGAAATATAGCTGGTTACCAAACCCCTGTTTGGTAACCTAAGCACCGTTCCCGATCAGGGGGTTGGGAACGAGAAAAACCGAGTCTGATGAATTGTAAACATCAGCAAAGGAGGTGTAATATGACAGAATTTACAAAGAGGTCCGGCTCATAGCCGAATAGCACAATCCGGTTCCCACGCTTCGGTGCGGGAACCGGATATTTGAAAACTCTGAAAACGTTCAGCAAGAAGAAAAATCTTATAAATCTTTTCAAGGTTAGTGTATAGTAAAATATTTGCGATGTTATTAAAAGGAAAAAAGATGAAATATAAAGTAGTAACAACGCTTGATAGGAATGATCTCATTGAAAAAGGAGATAAAATTGTTGTTGAAGTATGGCCTGAATTTATGATGCATGATGCAATTGCAAATGAATGGTTTCATCAACTTTATGAAAATTTTCCCGAATTCCAATATTGGCTTTTGGATGAAGAGGAAATTGTAGGAATCGGAAATTCAATTCCAATATTTTGGAATGATAAACTCGAGAATCTACCTGAAGAAGGTTGGGATTGGGCACTCAAAAAAGGATTTGAAGATTTAGAAGTCGGTATCAAACCAAATCTGCTTTGCGCTCTTTCGATAACGATCAATCCGAAATATCAGAGAATGGGTATCAGCACGGAAATGGTAAAAGCGATGGTTCAAATCGGGGGAGAAAATAAACTTAAAACATTGATTATACCTGTTCGTCCTACATTAAAGAAAGATCATCCTCTTATTGAAATAGAAAAATATATTTCGTGGAAAAGAGAAGACGGAAAACTTTTCGATCCGTGGCTGCGGGTTCACGAAAAACTTGGTGGGAAAATCATCAAAATATGTTCCAAAGCCATGAATATTAGTGGTTCGATCCAAGATTGGCAGAACTGGACCGGATTGGATTTTCATGAAAGTGGAAAATATATAATTCCTGGAGCATTGAAACCTGTGGAAATCAGTCTTGAAAGAGATGAGGGTGTTTACGTCGATCCGAATGTTTGGGTGGTTCATCAAATACCTTGAAAATGGTTTCCTCCAGAGGAATTCTTTCAAATCGACCTTTTCAATGGTTGGAATGTTTGTGAAATATCAGTGGAGGAAAAGTTGAAAAGGTTCAGCAGGAAGAGAAGTCTTATAAACCTTTTCAAGGTAGTTTTAAAAAAAGTCAGTGGTAAAATAATAGGGAAAAAAAATGAAAAAGAAAGTTATAACATTAATTCTAATCTTAACAGGAGTAATTCTGTCTGCGATTACAATACCTTATTCGCAAACGGAATTGAAAACAGAAACGAATCATCTATCGGAATTTGTGCGAATAGCACCCGATGATTCGCTGGCGATTCCTTTGCAGACAGATGTGTGGCTTTGGCACGACACAGAAAATTTGTTCGTTCTTTGGGAAGCGGAAATTGATGAAAATTTTGAAAAAGGAAAATTCGCAGCTACTGATGAATGGGCTGATTGCGATTGCGTTAGAATTCAGATCATTACGGATGTGAAGAATTATTATGCTTATATGTTCTACTCGCTTCCATTTGGAAACCAATATGACTGTATTCGTAAATCCGATATGAATATAGATGCAAGCTGGAATAGTAATTATCAATATGAAAACTCAATTTCCGACACTCTCTGGACAAGCTCAATGAAAATTCCTTTGAAAGATTTACGTTTCTATGGTAAACCGCCTTATAAATGGAAAATAATTTTAACCCGTTATTTCCAAAAAGCTGATGAATATTACTCTTTACCTTACGGCATAATTGATATGGGAAAAGACTATTTTCGTACAGCTTATGATATTACCATAAATGAGAAACTTTCCAAAAACAAGAATTACAGGATCACACCATATTTCATTAAAAAATATGATTTAATGGAAGAAACAGATTCCTTCGATCCTGAAAATATCGGTCTGGATTTTTCTTATAATCCCACTTCTGCCACAAAAGCAAAGATCAGCTTAAATCCTGATTTCTCTGATATTCCAATGGATTCCGAATATGATAATTTTAATGTTCGTTACGCGCCAAGTTATGAGGAAAATCGTTTTTTCTTCATAGAAGACCTCGATGTCTTCGGAGTTAGCAGTAATTTATTTTATTCCCGTCATATTATGCAGCCGCAATATGCTGTGAAACTTACCGGAAATTCGGAACATTTTTCTTACGGATTTCTTTCCGCGATGGACAAAGAAGTTTCGGAAGACAACGAGATTCTAAATAGTGATGATTTTTATAATATGCTGGCATTCAAACCGAAATGGGAAGATCTTTCTATCCAAATGACGCTTCTGAACAGGATGAACAAAGATTATCACAATGAAATTTTGATAATAAATCCATGTTGGGAGTTTTTGAAAAATCAATCTGTTTGGAGTGAGATAAATTTCAGTTTAAAAGATGAACCCGATATTGAACGGAAAAAGGGATATTCGGTAAGTGGTGGTTATAATGGCAAAAAAGGTGATTTTAATTGGTCAACAAGTGTCTTTAATCGCAGTAAAGATTATACTGCTGATATGGGATTGGTTTATATTACAGATTTCACAGCATTAAATGCATATATCTCACAATGCAGTGATCCAAATGGTAAAATTATTAAAGGTTATGGTTCGAATATCTGGCTAAATAAATCATTTACGAATGATGAAAAAGAACTACTCGAACAAGGTGGTGGTGTTAATTTCTGGGCAAATTCACCTCATAAAATAAATTTCAGCATTAATGGAAATATCGGACAGGAGAGTTATGAGGACTCTGTTTATACTTGGGATAATCTTTATGCGAATCTAAGCATCTGGAATATTTCCTGGTTAAGTGCTTGGATTAATTACAGCACTGGCCATTCACTTGTTTATAATCTCTTCGAGATATTCAAAAAGGATTACATAAGTTTAGGCTTTTCGGGTGATATCGGAAATAACTTTTCTTACAATGTTTCCGCTCAAAGACAAAGATATTTCGGTTTCCCGACCGATTGCGAGATGGACGATGTATATTGGATTGGTAACGCAGATCTGACAATCAACTTTTCCAATAAACTCTCACTGAAAAACGGTTTGCGTTATAATAATTATGAGAGTGACAACCAAATTGCCTATCTCGGATTTTTCTCAAATCTTCGTTATGAATTCAAGGATAACTGTAATTTGTATCTCGGCTATAAAACTGCTCAAGATGAAATAGAGCAGGAATTTATCACCGATTATAAGCAGGCATATATGAAAGTGAGTTATACGTTTTGAAAAATGATCACAAACCTTTTCGAAGTTATGAAGGAGGTGCAGAATGAAAAAAGTAATGAATAAAATCCGGTAGTTTTGTTAGATTTGAATATCTGGTTAACATCCTCTGTATGGAAACAGAGACAAGTCTGCGCTGCGGAAAAATATACCCACAAATGTACGCAGAGCGTAGATAGTTCGTTCCAACGCGGAACATAGGAACGAGAGAAAATAATCTAACAAAAAAAGGAGAAAAATATGTTGTTTATAATAAGTGGCGCACCAGCAACGGGGAAAAGTTCTGCTGTAAAATTACTGAAAGATAAGTTAGAAAATTTTGAATGTCATGATTCTGATGAGATCATTGTAAAAACAGGAACTGGCAGGAGAAAATCAAACGAAATATGGATTGAAAGGGCGTTGGATGCTCAACAGAAAGGAAATGATTTCCTGCTTTCAACTCAAAGTCCATTTGGTGAAATTCTGGCTTGTCCTTCTGCTATCAAGTTGGATGGTATCAAATGTTGTCTGCTGGATTGTAACGATTTCGTGAGAGCGGAAAGATATCTGGCACGACCTCAATTCAAGGAATGGCCGCTGGGCATGGATACACTTTGCTGGGCTGTTTTCCATCGCATGCATGCGATCGATCCACAATGGGAGCAGAGAGTGATAGTTGATAAAGAACTTCCTGAATATGGATGGAACCGCTGGACAAATTGGCAGAAAGGTGATGCTCGCTGGGAGGTGAAGATCATCGATACATCTGAAAATGAAATGCAATACACTGCAGATCTGGTACATGATTGGATTTTGGATGAAAAGAAGAAATCACAAATCTTGACACCGGAGAATAAGTGGTGGATATAGAAAATTATAAAATCTGGTTCCCATGCTCCGGCGTGGGAACCGGGTATCCCGCTCCTGCGGAAGAATAATGCTTCAACGTACGCAGAGCGTAGATTGTTCGTTCCAACGCAGAGCATTGGAACGAGAAAGTGGGGTTGGATGAAATTTTTGATAAAAGCTTTTTTTAATGAAAAGAATAAATCCTGAATATAACAAACCCCTTTTAATTCCCCCTTACTAAGGGGGATAAGAAATTTCAAAATAAACGAGGTATTATGGGAAAAATATTAGATATGAACAAAGCAATTCTGGTGGGTGTCTGTTTGCATCCCGACGAATATGTAAAAAAAAGAGCATCTCTGGAAGAACTGGCCAGATTGGCTGATACAGCCGGTTTGGAAGTTGTGGGAAAATTCATTCAAAAAAGGCAGAAGCCGGACAAAACATTCTACATAGGTAAAGGCTTTCTGGCAGAAGCACTTGCTGAAGAGAAAGATGAAAATCCTGATCTAATCATTTTCGATAATGAACTTTCTCCCAGCCAGGCAAGAAACATAGATCGTGAATTTGAAATCGAAGCCATCGACCGCACGGAAGTGATTCTGAAAATTTTCCATGATCACGCCAGAACAAAAGAAGCACAACTGCAAGTGCAGCTGGCTGGTCTGCAATATCAACTTCCCCGTTTAAAGCGGCTTTGGGGTCACCTGGACAAAGAAAAAGGCCAGGCTGCCGGCAGTGGAGGAACATCACGGGGAATGGGAGAGAAGCAGATCGAAGTGGATAAACGGATCATCAAGACAGAGATAGCCAAAGTGAAAGCGGAATTGAAAAAAGTATTTTCACAAAAAGAAACGCAGAGCCTGCAAAGGGAAAACATTAAAAAAGTGTGTTTGGTTGGCTATACAAATGCCGGCAAATCGACGCTTTTCAATCGATTGACCAATGCCGGAGTTCTGGTGGAAGATAAACTTTTTGCCACGCTTTCCACCACAACACGCAAGTTGGCTCTGGCCAAAGGCCGCGACATGATCCTGTCTGATACGGTGGGTTTCATATCCGATCTTCCGCATCATTTGGTAGCTTCATTCCGGGCAACTCTCAAAGATGTGATCGATGCGGATTTGCTTCTGCATGTGATAGATTCAGCCGATGAACTTTTCCCGTATTATATCGAGGAAGTTCAGAAAGTTCTAACGCAGATCAAGGCAGATGATATCCCGCAGCTCAAGGTTATGAATAAAGCTGATCTGGCAGATAAAAATAAGATGATGTTCTATTTGAAAGCTCATGCCAATTCGATCCTGATCTCAGCCAAGAATGGTGAGAATATCGAAGAACTCTTAAAGAAAGTAGATGATCAACTTCATAGCGCCAACAGGCATGTGCTGCTGATTCCGCATACCGAACAGAAAGCTGTAAACCGTCTGCATAAAATTGGACAGATCGAATCGACAGAATACCTGGATGAAGGCGTGAAAATCACAGTGATTCTCAACCAAGAAGATCTTTTCGAATTTGAGAAATATATTCAAAAATGAAAAAATCAACAAAGAAATTATATACCCGCAAACGTCCGGCTCATCCCGATGAAGCGCACACAGCCAGCAAACGCTGGTTCAAGCAGAAAGGCAGGAAAGCGGTCCGGAAGCATTTGAAAAAGGAAATGGAAAATGAGAAGTAATCTTAAAACCTTCGGAAAGGTTGAAGAACCTTCCGAACGGTTGAAGCATTTATAATTTCTCAAAGACGGAGCTTTGAGTTACAAGTACCGCAATCAGCTTGATTGCGATTATAATTTCACTTCATGCAGCTTAACAGCCCAATTCTTGAATTCTCTTTCTTTCCAACTTCCTTTGTGAAAAACATAACTCACCATCAGCGGCAGCACAGAAGTCGCTTCGGCAAAAACCATCTGCTCATAAGTTGTATCCACTTTTCCCTAGGAAGAAGCTTCCTTCAAAGTTGAACTGGAACAGGCTCCATCGTGGCTGGTGAAGGACATTTCGCGCATAGAATTGATAATACTTGCAGCATTAAAAGATTTTATGTCGAGGTGTTATACAATATCTTTCAGGAGTTCTTTTTTATTCATTTTCTAAAAATCGATGTGACAACACTTTATAAATTAATTTAGCAGCCAGAAAATCCGGAGCTTTATTTTGATGATCCGGGCATAATTCCACGACATCGAATCCGACTAAATTCCTGTGTTTCACGACCAGACAAAGCAGTTTCAACACGCTCCACCAATCCAGTCCACCTGGTTCAGGTGTGCCGGTGGAAGGTATGAAAGCCGGATCAAAAACATCGAGGTCGAGCGTGATATAAACATTTTCAGTAAGAAGCGGGATCAGCTTTTCCTGCCAAATATTATTTTCCACAATATCTTTGGCAAAAAAAGTCCGTTCTGGTTTCATATTTTTTTTTTCAGAAATATCCATACTACGGATTCCAACCTGGACGATTGGTAATCCTAAATCCAAAACTCGCGCCATAACGCAGCCGTGGTTGAATCTGCTTCCTTTGTAAACATCCTGAAGATCGGCATGAGCATCTAATTGCAGAATTGTAAGATTGTTGTATTTTTCTGCATGAGCTTTGATGACTCCGATACTGATAGAATGCTCTCCACCCAATGAGACAAGGAATTTGCCTTTGTCTATGAAGATAGAAGCTGCTTTTTGGGCAGCATCAACCATCGCTTCCGGAGTAGAATCTTCGAGAATGGGATCTGCAATATGAATTCCCTGACGAAAAACTTCAGAATCTGTTTCTATGTCGTACAATTCCAGGAATGCTGAAGCTTCCAAAATACCTTGTGGTCCCTTATCAGCGCCTTTCATCCAGGTACTGGTTCCATCGTAAGGAATCGGTAGTATTACAATTTTTGCTTTATCTAATTGAGCGTAATCATCTGGTATTGCCGCAAAATTCATAGATCGATTTCTTCCGAAATAATAGGATAAATATAATTGGTGAAGCAGAGCGCAACCAGAGCTGTTCCATGTTTCTTATGAGGAATAAAAGATTCAGTGATGACTTTGAAATCTTTCAGTTCATAATCTTCTTCAAAACCGTTTGTATAAAGCTCCTGCAAGCTGCTGCTTAACAAGTCTTCGATCTCCTGTTTTGGATAGGGACCGTTATGTTCACAAACCAATCCGCCATATTTCTCACCGGTTTTTCGATTGTACAACCAACCGTAAATTATACCGGCAGTAACCCGTGTGCCGCCTTCACCGTGAGCGGCAACCATAATGGTTTCCATAACTTCGCCATGGACATAATTTTTTGGTTGAGGAATTTCCTGAGCAATAGCAGGCAAAATTGATGAATAAGTCATTATATTAGTTTTTTCGATTCCGGCTTCTTTGAGAGCCAGATGATAGGAACCTGCATGAATAGTGATATCACTTTCACCGGTTCCTCGAGTGATAAAGTATTCCCTTGGAATACGGTTACCAATCAGCAATCCTTTCAATCCGCATAACCCTCCTTCGAGTTTCTTTTTTAGTTTTTCAAAAGCACAAGATCGTATCATGCAACAAAACACAAACTGGAAACATAACTTGTTGCAATTGGAAGGAAGATTTATAAATTATGAAACACTACTCCAATATGCAAATCACAAAACAAATTCACATTTTTTTTAACAAAAATCGGCGTACAAAATTTGCAGATAGTATTACTGTCAAATAAAAAATGTGCTTTAAAAAAAAACAAAAATTTCCTTAGTTCATTTATAATATTATAAATAAATCGAGAAGGCCTAATGTGTTGCTATGAGTAGTTATGTGGCAATTTCAAAAAAAATATAATTCCATAAATATTTTATTGACAATAAGAAGCTGCTTTCATAAAAAAACACATTAAAAATTTGTGGAGGCGTTCATGAAAACGTTGAAAGGATTGTACCAGGAAGAGGTAGAATTCGTTTTGGAAAATATGCAGCGAAATTCTCAGGTTACGATCAAAAGAGAATCAGGCAATCAAGCTTCTTTTTCAGTTATTTTTGAAAACGAAGCTTTATTTAAAAAAATTGAGGATATGCTGTATTTCAGTCAGAAAGATTACAATTACGATGGAGATAACAGTTTAAAATATAATTCATACGAAGACGACGATGATGATAATTAAATAAAATTTTAGCGACTTAGGACAAAGTTCAAAAATGCCGGTAATCAATCCGGCATTTTTTATTTGATAATTTTAGATCGATAATTTTTCTTGAATTGGTTTTATTGTAAGCAATAAAAAAGTAGGTGAGTTGCGATATGAATTTTAAAAAATACGCTGAAGCTAACCGTCGGGGCTGGAATCAGGTTATGCCGTTTCACAAGAAGGCAATGGATGAAAAATGGGATGCCATGTTTGTTGATCAGAAATTCATTTTTCAGAAAGATCAGGAACTGGAAGAATTGAACAAGATAGGTGTCACCGGGAAAAGGATCGCTCATCTCTCCTGCAATAATGGGATCGAATTGATGTCTCTCAAACGCATGGGAGCTGGACACTGCGTGGGATTTGACATCAGTGATATTGCGATTGAAGAAGCGAAGAAACGCGCAGCCAAATTCAAGATTGATTGTGAATTTGTGCGCACGGATGTGCTGGAAATAACACAAGAATACTTTGGAAATTTCGATCTGGTTTATATCACAGTTGGCGCTTTAGTCTGGATTCCGGATCGCAGGAAATATTTTGAAAAAGCTGCCAATCTGCTGGTGCAAGGTGGACAACTCTTCATCTACGAGCATCATCCTTTTGGGAATGTTATTCCTTATGATGAGGAATTTGCAGGCGAATTAAAAATTGTGCATAATTATTTTGATACCAGGATGTTGGAAGAAACGGGCGGAATTGATTATTATGGCGGAGAAAGCTACAAATCCTCTCCATCATTTGAATTCCCCTATACACTCTCTGAACTCCTCAATTTGATTGCGGAATCTGGTTTCTGTTTACGGAAATTCAACGAATATCCAGAGGATATTGCTATGTGCCGTGATTATATGAATAAGCAGAAAATCAAGCTGCCATTAAGTTATATCCTGGTTTCGGAGAAGTTGTGGTATTAGGAATTTGGAGTAAACCATCCATGATGGTTTTAGACGGTACAGCCGTTTGCATTTATTTAGCTTCGGCAGCAGGAGCTGCAAACTTAAACGATACAACGCCGGAGCATTGTAACGAGATAATAACCTTCGGAACGGTCGAGCTTGCGAGAACCTTCCGAACGGTTGGGAGTGTAAACCGTTGAAAAGGTTCAGCAGCAAGAGAAGTCTTATAAACCTTTTCAAGGTATTGAGAAGAATATGATCTTCCAGACAAAAAGATTATTTGTAAGAAAAGCTGAAACTTCCGACCTGGAAATGTATTTATCCTTATGGAATAATGGTAAGGTGATGCGAAATGTGGGTTTTCCGAAAGGTTTGGGAATTTCAGCAGAGAAGATTCGTAAGAAAATTGCCGGATTTGATGAAACAGAATTCGATCAAACGCTGGTGGTGGTGGAGAAGGAAAGCGGAGAGAGGATCGGTGAATGCAAGCTTGGTCTGCCGAGTGACCATTTGATCGCTTCTACCGATATTAAACTGTTGCCGGAATCCTGGGGGAAAGGCTATGGAAAGGAACTCAAGAATGCTCTTTGCCAATACCTTTTCTGTCATACTGGAACAAAAGTTATCGAAGCGTCTCCAAATATTGAAAACATAGCATCACAGAAAATGCAGATTGCTTGCGGTGGAAAAGAAATTAGCAGAGAAGTTTATCATTTCCCACCGGAAATGCAGCATTTTACCAAAGATGTTCATAGCATTATCTACCACATCTACAAAAAAGATTGGCTGGAGATCAATATGAGGATCGAAAAAATTGCCGATAAAGCTGAACGCAGCCGCATCTGCAAACTGATCATTGAATCGCTTCCTGATTGGTTTGGCATTGAATCTGCCAATCATGAATACATTGAAAAATCTGCAGATACGGAATTCTATGCAGCCTATATGTTTGAAAAAGAAGTTGGCTTTTTCTCAATTATTTCTCACTTTCCGCAAACCAGCGAAATCTATGTTTGCGGCGTTTTACCGGATTTTCAGCGACTGGGAATCGGGAAAGAACTTTTACATGTAGCTGAAGAAGACCTGAGAAAACAGAAAAAGAAATTTCTAACAGTAAAAACATTAAGCTCAGCCCATCCTGATAAAAATTATGCCTGCACTCGCGAGTTTTATAAAGATTGCGGATTTGTCCCGGTCGAAGAATTTAAAGATCTGTGGGGAGAAGCCAATCCCTGTTTGTTTTTGGTGAAAGCATTGTGAATATTAAAAAAACGTCCATTTATGAACATGAATGTTCCTCTGCGGACAATATAAAATAATCTTTAAAATCATATATTATTTATTTCAAAGTAATTAACGTTTGGCACGTATATTGCTTATTTAATATAAATTTTAAAAATTGAGGAAATATGAAAATTAGTGTTTGCGGAATTGCCTGTGAAAAATGCCCCAGAATGCAGAAAGGAATCTGTCCGAATGGGGAAGAAGGCTGCACACCGAAATTGACCGGTCCCTGCAAAATTAAACATTGTGCTGTTGAAAAGAAAGTACGGTATTGTTTTGATTGTGTAGAATTTCCCTGTGAATTGACAAAGATTGGACCAATAAATTTTAGTTATTGCCAATATATTACCAGTAAACTACCTTGAAAACGGTTTCCTGCATGTGGATTTCTTTCTCATCGACCTTTTCAATGGTTGGGATGTGATAATGGCGGAGAAACCGTTGAAAAAGTTTAGCAGGAGGAGAATGCTTTTAAACTTTTTCAAGGTAGAATTAGGATGGAAATATGAAATTTAAAAACAATTATTCGATCGATATTTTTGAACATACTCCCAGACAAGAAGCGGAATTGATCTGGTTTTTTATCGGAAAATGATAACCTGGAGATGAAAGATTTTGAGGAATTGTCAAAATTAATTTCTGAAAAAATCTATGATATAAATGATTATTCAGCAGGTATTAAAAATTTAAAAAAAGTATTACACCAAATTGAAGGAATCTTTCCAAAGTTTGAAGAATTCCACCAAAACTGGGATTTCAAGGTTTTCAAAAACTATAAATTATTCCTTACTTTATATGGTACTGGCGGAACTTATGAACCATTCAAGGGTGAGATCACAATGCTCACAACCAAAACAGGAGAATTCAAAAGAGGTATAGATCCGCTTGGAACGGTTATTCACGAATTTGTTCATATCGGGATCGAAGAAAGAATAATTCAGAAATTTAATATTTCGCAAATCATAAAGGAGAGAATTGTGGATAAATTTGTTTCTGCAAACTTCAGAGATATTGTTCCGGATTATTTATTACAGAATTTTGGTGATAAATCGATCGACAAATATCTGGATGATAAAAATTGTTGGAATAATCTTCCTCATTTTATTGAGAATTATGTTGAAGATTCAGGCAGGACAAAACCTTGAAAAGGTTTCCTTCAGAGGAATTCTTTCAAACGATCCTTTTCAACGATTAGGAATGTGAGAGTGGCAAGGTTGGAATATGATGGCGGGAAAACCATTGAAAAAGTTTAGATAGAAGAAAATACTTTTAAACTATTTCAAGGTTAAAATGGTTTAAAATGAGTTCTGCCTAATAGAGTGTTTTTCACCTCATCCCAGCCTTCTCCTCGATAGGTATGAGTCGGCTTGTGAAACAAACGATCTCAAGAAGGCTGGGATGAGGTGGATATTGAGAGTGTTAAAATACAAGATTAGCTCTTAATCTATTTCAA
>JAUSOT010000111.1 GCA_030656075.1 Candidatus Cloacimonadales bacterium | reverse complement strand
AAGTTGACAGGAATAAGTGTGAAAATAATCTACGGATTGCACGAAGAAATCGAAGGAAGGGAAAACTCATTTTCTGTTTTCTCTTCTTTCGAATTTATTTGTAACAGTCTCAGGGGACATTTGGCACTAATGTAAATAGGCTTCGTCCCGATACGGTCATACTTCCCTACGGGACAGGCATTTCACAGGATAAATCCTATTGAAATTGGATGAGAGGATAATATGAATTTTGTAGTTATAATGATGGCTACGATGCGTGGTTCACCAACAGAATAACTGTGTTCTATTAACAAAAATTATTCACGCATCCCCCCGAAAATACAAAAACATTCCTCTAACTTTATAATCTGCATTTAAATATGCGAATAGAAGCAAAAGCAGATTTTAAGACCACAAAGCACGGGGTAAGGAAAAATCGCAAAAACATTAATTTTGGCTGTTACAGTAAAGATATGGAAGTCGATTTTTACTCATTTTCAAGAGAAAAAAATATTCAGAAAACACTTGTAAAATAAGAGTTCTCATCATTTATTGGAGTCATAAAAACTATTAACAAGGAGAACTTATGAACCAAAGAAAACAAGACAAAAAGCTCTGAATTATGTTCAATCAATTTTTTATCCGGACGTAGAAAAATTAGTTTCCAATTTCACATTACCAGTGCAGAAGTTTGTACAGCAGATGATTTACGGTATTATCAGAAGTCGTTCTGTAATTGCTCAACAAACCGCATTGGCATTAGATGAAACCATTCCCTTGAAAAAAACTTGTGATAGAATTTACACAAATTTGGAACGTCCTTTTTTGGAATTTAAAAGTCTGAGCGCCTGGATTTTTAAAATAATAGTCGGATTTATAGACTGACTCATACGAAACAAATTAAATACTCTAAGCCAGGTGGGGGGAAGGTATACATAAAACGGAAAGAATTGGATGAGTATTTGAATGGTAATAGGCGAAGATCAACTCAAACGCAGAAAGATGATACGGCAGTGGATATTGTTTTTGGGGAAAAATAAGTGTGGCGAAAATGAAAAATTTAGCCACATATTTAGCCACACTTGGCGATTTTCTCTTTTTTATGAAATGCTGGTAAATATTATTAGGTAGATCACTTATGAATAAAAAACTGGCGGAGACGTAGGGATTCGAACCCTAGGTACAGTTGCCCGCACACACGCTTTCCAAGCGTGCTCCTTCAGCCACTCGGACACGTCTCCACGATATATTTATCTAATCTGTTTGCGAAAAAATTTAGCTTTCTTTTTCTGTAAACTGTTTTTTAGTTTTTTTTGACTCTTGGTCAGAATCGATTTTAACGTGCTTCAAATCTTTTACTTCCAGGATATCACACAAAATATCTTTCAAGTCATCCTTGGTGATTTTTTGTGGAAATCTCTTCATAACTGTTCCTTTTCCAACTGATCCTTCTATGCTGATTTTCAAAAGTTCGTGGTCTTGAGCTTGATATTTTCTGCGAAGATGCCGCTTTTCCAAAATAGAAACAATCGTCACTCCGCTCAGAAGAATAATCCAGTTCGTATAAATCCAAATAAGGAAAATGGGAACTGCGCCCAGAACACCGAAAATCAATTCGATATTCGTGAGAGTTGAGATATACCAGTTAAAGAAAGATTTGAACAAAATCCAAACTGTAGCAGAAACTGCAGCGCCAATCAGGATAGAACGCTTCTTTACTTTCACTGTGGGAATGTAGAAAAAACCTAAACTGAAAATGATCGTGAGGATAAAGAAAGGAGAAGCATATAATGATAATCTCTGTAAGATAGCAATATTAGTATATTTGGAAACGATCGGCAGAGAAATAGCTGATAACAGAACCAGAATAAGCAGCGACCCAAAAATGGTCATGCCGAAAAACCTGATGATTTCAGTAAAAAAACTCTTTGATTTCATTTCTCGAGCATTAAGAATGTTATCGAAGGTGGAATTTATGATCTGAAAAAGGGAATAGGAGGTGAACAGCAATATGATAAAACTGATCAGATTGAAGGGAATTCGCCTATGTGTTATCCGCGTAATATAATCAAAAATGACCTCAGCAGATTCGGGAACGAAGATCGATTTCGTTACTTGCGTTATTTGTTCTCCTAATTTCAAGAAAGGAAGTTCCGGCAAAAAAAACACTAAAAAGATGATAAACGGTATGAATCCCAACAGAGTCACGTAGGTGAGGGCTGCTGATTCCTTGAATATCTTATCTTCATTGAATTTTTTCCAGAAGACGACAAAAAAAATTAAAATCTTACTCATATCTTAACGCCTTTACAGGATCCATTTTGCTGGCTATGACTGCTGGAATTAAACCGGAAAGTAAACCGATTCCAGCCGAAACAGCCAAAGCGATAATGATCATCTCCGGTCCTGCAATTAATTTGATGTCGATAAATTTACTTACTAAATCCAAAAGTGAAAGTCCGACAATTATGCCGAGAATTCCACCGATAATTGTTACGACGATTGTTTGAACTAAAAATTGAATGAAAATATCGATCCGGCGTGCACCGACTGTGATGCGAATGCCGATTTCACGCGTTCTTTCCTGGATGGTGGCCAGCATAATGTTGGCGATTACTATTCCACCGACTAACAGTGAAATGATGCTGATCACAAAAAATATGACCTGGAATGTACGCTGATTTTTGGCCATCTGTTCAGCTTCTTCCTGGGCAGATTCGACCCGGAAAACAGGTTTTCCCTGACGCAGATTCAAGATGATAGATTCCAGTTTCTCCCGTAAAGCAGGAGCGCTTTCCGCGTCCTGAGCTTTCACTACAAAACTGCCGATATTATCTTCACCGGTTCCTTTGTGGATCATCGTACTGAGTGGAACAAAGGCTCTTCTATTCATGTAAGCCAATCCGTTCTCATTGCCCACAGGACCGCTGTTTTTCATGAAGCGATGCTTCATTACACCGATTACCTGTAAACGGCGAATATGAACTGTGATGAATTCTCCAATGGGGTCTTTACTTCCGAATAATTCATTTTTGATCTCGGTTCCGATCACAACCACATCATTGGATTGGCTCACATCAAATTCGCTGATGAATCTGCCTTGATCGGCGTCCCATTCTTCGATATATTTAAAATCCGGCAAAACTCCGTAAACTGCTGAACGATATTCTTTACCTTCATAGGCAAATTTCACCCATTCCCGTTCCTGTGGATTGAAATATTTAGCTTCCGGCACCAGAGAACGAATCAATTCCAATTCTCGCCAGGTAAAGTAATCCCGCAAATTTAAAGGATTATCATAATTCCAATTTTCATAAACAGATATTTTGCTTAATCCGCCGCGTTCCATCATCCAGGCAAGCGTTTGAGCATTGATACCTTTCATCAAAGCCAGAACTACGATGATGGACATCGTTCCCAGTACGATCCCCATGATCGTGACCAGGCTTCTAACCTTGCGTGACCAGAAATCTGAGAAACCGACAATAATGCTTTCTTTTAAAGAAATTGCCATTTATTCAAATCCGCGGTTATTAGTTTCCGGCAGTGGCATCGGTTTTCTGTGTTTCTTCGATTTCCTGGATCAGTCCATCCACGATGTTGATCACCTTATCTGCTCTTTTTGCCACATACGAATCGTGTGTAACAATAATTATCGTGTGCCCCTGGGCATGCAGTTCCGAGAAAATTCCCAGAATGTCATTTCCAGAGTTAGTATCCAGGTTTCCCGTAGGTTCATCTGCCAGAATGATGGCTGGATCATTCACGATTGCCCGGGCAATAGCCACTCGCTGCCTTTGTCCACCCGAAAGTTCGGAAGGCTTATGTTTCAACCTTTCGCTCAGACCAACTTCAGACAACACTTTTTTCGCCATCCGGGAACGTTTTCTTTTGCTGTAACCACCATACATCAAAGGCAGTTCCACATTTTTCTGAACATTCATGTGGGGAAGCAGGTTAAAAGTTTGAAAAACAAACCCGATCTGTTTATTGCGAATTGCAGCCAGTTTGCTTTTCTTCATATTACTCACTTCTTCATTTTCAAGTGAGTAAAATCCTGCGGTGGGAGTATCCAGACATCCCAAAATATGCATCAGGGTAGATTTGCCGGAACCGGATGGTCCCATGATGGCGACAAATTCACCTTCATTGATCGTGATATCAACACCGTTCAGGGCTGGAACGGTTATCTTTCCCATTTTATATTCTTTCTTGAGAGCTTTTACCTTTATCAATTCAGCCATCGACACCTCTTTTAAAATCAGAGAGATAATTGTGGGCTTGGTTTTGTTGTCAAAATAAAAAATTGTTTGTTGACGTTTTTAGCTCCAGTTTACTTATTTAGCTTTGTTGGAAGAGAGGTAATAATGAATTCGATTTCACGGAAAATTATCAGGTTGGAAGGCTCTAAATCAATTCTGAATAGAATTTTAATAATTTCAACGCTGCTGGATACTCCTCTTAAATTTTCACAATCTTCATCTTGCACAGATATTCACACATTAATTCAGAATCTTGAAAAGCTTGGTTTCCATTATAAAAAATCAGAAGAATTTTCTGAAGTTTCATCAGATTTCACCTTGCCTGAGGAAGTTGATCTCTTCATTAAAGATTCAGGTACAGCCTGGCGCTTTTTATTAACCAGGCTGGCTAACTGGGAAGGCTTGGAATCTACGATTGATGTTTCGGAACAATTACGGAAAAGACCGATAAAACCTTTGATCGAAGTTTTGAAAAAACTGGGTGCGGAAATCGAGGCGGATGAATTTCCAATAAAGATTCATGGAAAACAATTATCCGGTGGTAAAATCTCGATCAGCGCTGAAATCAGCAGCCAGTTCATCAGTTCTTTGCTGTTGGTCGCTCCCACGCTGAAAAGCGATCTGATTTTAAAATTGGAAGGTTTTCCGGTTTCATTACCATATATAAATATGACACGCAAAATTATGCAGGATTGCGGAATTGAAACAAGTTGGGAACGGAACATGATCCGGGTTTCTGCCGGACAAAAATATCATTACGATGGAATTTATGAAGTTGAACCGGATTTCTCCTCAGCCTGCTATTTCTGGGCGATGGGAGCACTTTCCGAAGACTGGATTTGCACCCAAAATTTCAGCGGAATTTCTCTGCAGCCGGATTTTGGATTTTTGGAAATATTACGAAAACTTGGAGCGGAAGTAAACATTACACCAGATCGTATCTGCATTCGAAAAAACCAATTGAATGGAATTGAAATCGATCTGAAAACCATGCCGGATCAGGTGCCAACTTTGGCAGTGCTGGCTATATTTGCTGATATTCCAACTGTGATCAGCGGAATAGAACATCTTCGCTACAAAGAATCCGATAGAATTTCGGCATTGAGCGAGGAATTTGATAAATTGAAAGTTAGAATAAAATATGCGAAAGGAAGATTGTACATTTATCCTAATTTGAAAATAAAAGAAAATATTGTTCTTAATGCTCATAATGATCACAGAATTGCCATGGCTTTGCATATTTTAAAATTTATCTATCCTCAAATTATCTTAAACAAAACTGATTGCATCATTAAATCTTATCCAGATTTTTTTACCGATTTCAAATCAATTTTAGTTTAATTCTTGACATTTAAATATATATAAAGAGAAAAAAGATATATGAATCAAAATAAATTAATTTTAGTTTTGTCGGGGGGATTTTCAGAGGAAGCTGCTATATCAAAAATATCTGCTTCCGAAATAAAAAAATCACTGGATAAACTTGAATATGAAACAGTTATGATCGATCCTCTTGATTTTGGATCTTATGCTGAAATGTCGCAAAAAATAAAATCCCTGCATCCATTCATTGTTTTTAACGGATTGCATGGCACAGATGGGGAAGACGGCAAGATTCAAGCTTTATTTGAACTGGACAATATCCCCTTTTCAGGCTCAAATTCCCGTTCCAGCGCTCTGGCAATGGATAAGTTCCTTTCGGGATACGTGGCTTTGCAACTTAATATTAAAATTCCCAAAAGAATTATTTTGGAATCTTTAGGGGATTTCAATTTAAAATATATAAAAGAAAAATTTGATTTTCCCATAGTTGTAAAACCTAACGATTCCGGTTCATCTGTGGGGATAGCCATCATCGCTAATGAAAATGAACTTTTTAATGCTGTCAAAGAAGCCTTCCAATACAGCAGAAAAGTCCTGATTGAAAATTTCATCGACGGCAGAGAGCTTACTGTTACTATTTTGGATGGAAAAGCTCTGCCTGTTGTTGAGATCAAACCACAAAACGGCTGGTACGACTTTGTAAATAAATACACCAAAGGAAAAACGATCTATGAAACACCAGCTAAATTGACAAAAAAAATTACTGAAGAAATCCAGGTTAAGGCTGCTTTAATTTTCCGAACGATCGGCTGCTCTGTTTATGCCAGAGTAGATTTCAGGTTCGACGGCAAGGACCTTTATTTCCTGGAAGTGAACACATTACCGGGAATGACACCGCTCAGCCTCACACCAATGGCTGCCAAAGCTGCCGGATTCAGCTTTGAACAGTTGTTGGCAGAGATCATCAGAATTTCTTTAGGAAAAAAATTAAAAGATTCATTAAGGAGAAAATTATGAAAAAGTTTGTAACGTTTTTATTTCTTTGCATGATACTGAATGTATCTGCCCAAATTACAGTGAATATTCTTGAATCGAATATTTTCTTTAATTACATGGGGGTGAATAGCTTCAATCCTGAAGAGCCGGACAGTCAACCAAATTTTATGAATGTAGTTATCGCTCTTGAGGATCATTCAACACCTTATACTGGCAGTTATAAAATTTTTGTCCGAATTGACTGGGGAGATGCATACGCTGAAGTTTACATGATACCAGTTGATCCGTTATTCCCTACAGCCGGATGGAACTTAACAAATCGAGATTTGATAAATAATGATCCTCCAAACTTCTATATGTCAGGAAATTATGACGATTTTGTTGATGAAATCGAGGATATTTTGCTTTCTACTGGTAAAATGCCAGACGGTAATTATTTATTAACAGTAGAAGTACAGAATGCCGAGGGTGATCCTATCTCTAACAGCGATATGGTCACAATTACGATCCAATCACCATTAGCGATCGACTTGCTGACTCCCGGCGCTCCTTTTGGCTTATCGCTTGTTCAAATTGGCACACAGTATCCCGAATTTCTCTGGATTTCGAATTTCGATGAATACAATCTTTATGTTTATGAGCTTGATGAAAATATCACTTCACCCGAAGACATTGAGCTTTTGGAACCTTATTTTGAAACTCTGGTTTATTCCAATATATTCGGCTATCCCCCCGGAGCAGCTAATTCACTAAATCCCGGCTCAACTTACGCCTGGCAGATTACGGCCGAAACGTTTACGCCCATCACCAATCAAAATGTGACAATGAAAAGCAGTTTTTACGTTTTCCATGTTATGCAAGGAGGTTCATTTCCTCCCATCGATCCAGTCGTTTTACAGAATCTGATCAATCAATTTTTGACAACCGGCTCAGGTGTTCAAGAGCTGCTTGGCTTGCTTCAAAACGGATATTCCGTTCAAACCATCTGGTGGCAGGGCCAGGAAATAACTTTGGAAGAATTGATGGCTATTTTGAATAGCGGTCAATATACACCTTCCGAATAGGAGGAGATGAACATGAAAAAGACAATAATTTTTATTTTAGCCGTATGTTTTTGCAGCGTTGCCTTTGCTGCCGATAATGTGGCAATTACTCTGAAAGCCAAAGGCGATATCAACTTGACGAGAGATGAAGAATTCAGAAAAATAAACGAAGGTGAAAATCTTTTCAACATGGATGAACTGGAAAGTAAAAGCGAATCATTTGCTGTCGTCAAATTTGTGGATGGCAGTTCACTGATCAAACTGTTTCCCAACAGCATCCTCACGATTAACACAGAAGAAGCTGATGGAGAATTGAATAAAATAAGTTCCTTAAAAGTTGGAAGTCTCTGGGCAAAAGTATCAAAGAAGACCGGGCTTTTTGAAATTGATACTCCCAACACAGTTGTATCTGTGAAAGGAACAGAATTCATCGTTGAAGTAGATGAATTTGGCCGGGCAGCTCTGAACGTGAAAGATGGAGAAGTTATCATCAAATCCAAAGACTCGGAAAAAGAAACTTTAGTACTACCGGGACAGCGGGCCAGCGAAGATGAGAATGGAAATATAGATGTCGCCTCTTACGATACGGATAGTTTTGAAAGTCCGGATAGAACCGACACCAGCGAAGAAGAATACGAGATTCTTAGATTCGATTTGATCGGTGATGACGGTCAAAAAGAAGAAGTTGAAATGAAATTCATTAAGAAATAATTAAGAGGTAATCATGAAGAAAAAACTAATAATTTCATTATTAATATTTATTTCCTCATTTCTCCTGGCTGCTGAGATCATCACCGAGCATAATCCCATAATCATAATCGATACGGGAACAACCTTGAATCTGCAACTGGATGTCATCAACGGATTTTCAGAGATCAACAAAGTTTATGTTCTTTATCGTCAGCAAGGTGAAATAACCTATAATGAATTGGAAATGGAAAAAGGATCGGAATCGGAAACCCAGTTCACTGCCAAATTGGATGACACAGTCAATTATCAATCCGGCGTGGAATATTTCTTTCACATTCTGGATATAAATAATCTTTATCTTTCTTTACCGGAATTTCAGCCGGAAAACAATCCTTTCCGGGTAGCCATTTCTCAACCGGTTAAGGAAATAGAAGGTTCAGGATTTGTCCTGCTTTCACCAGATCCGGAATATTCCGACTTTGCCAATGATTTCATGATTGCGATCTCCTTTTTTGCGATCAAAGATAAAATCGATCCTACCACAATTCAGCTATTACTGGACGGAAAGGACGTTACAGCAAAGTCCCGGATCTATTCCAATATGATCATTTATAACGTTGTGAAAGCGCATGGTGGAATGCACATGTATAAAGTCACTGCCGGTTTGAAAGATGGGACAGAAGTAGAATCGGAAACCTGGAAGGTAAGTATTGCCGATTACAGTTTGAAGAAAAAACTTAATCTAACCGGAAAAGCTAGCTTTAATTCCTATTATTCTACCCAGCAATACGATGCAGCCGACACCTTGGATTTAGATAATAAAGACAAATGGGCAAATTTCCTGCTGCAATTCAAAGGCGAGTACAAATGGCTAAGATTCAGCAGCAAAATATTTCTATCATCCCTGGAATCAAAACATTCCCAGGCAGTGAACAGATATAATCTTTCTTTCTTCACAAAATATTTCGATTTCATCGCTGGTGATTATACTCCAAATTATGGAACATTCATGATGAGCGGTAAGAACATTATGGGTGTTCACTCCAATCTGCATTTAGCTAATTTCAGGCTGAAAACGACTTACGGTGTCAGTAAAAGAGCTGTTGAATTCGGCAACGGAACATATACCAGGAATTCCCTGGGTATCCGCACTGAAGTGGGAAATGAAGATAATTTTGTCTGGGGATTTGCTGTTGCCAAGAATAAGGATGATAAAAATTCGATCAGTGATATTTATTATCATCCCGATAATGACCCGGATATTGATGATGAACCTCCTTTAGTTACTCCCGACGACAACATTATCATCGGAACGGATTTCACCTGGTCATTATTCAGAAAAAGATTGCTGCTTGGCGCTGAAGCCGCACTGAGTTATTTGAATACCAATATTTATGATGGTGCTTTATCGGCTGAAGAATTGAAGGACTCTCTCGATGTAAACCTGCCTTTCAATCCGCAAGATTTTGAAGCGATTTTTGTTTTGAATGAAAACATTGAACCGATCCAACCTGGATTTTCCAGTTTAGCATACAAAACCTACCTGAGAACTTTCTTCTACAATAACTTCCTGAATATAAACTATTCGGCAGTAGGAACCAGCTTCAATTCCTACTCATCCAATTATCTCCAGAAAGACAATGCTATTCTCAGTGTGAACGATAACGTTAATCTCTTTAATAATAAGCTCTTCCTCAGCTTAAATTTGAATCTGACATCCGATAATCTCTATGATGAAAAAGATGTCACAACAAAATCGACAAACTACTCAACCCAGGCTTTTTACAGATTCGGCTCACAAGCATATGTGAAAATAGGCTACATGAACAATGACACGGCTAATGATGATTCACTTCTCTTCGAATATACTACACAGAATATCAATTTCGGCTGCGGATATTTTGTGAAGAACATTGCTTTTGCTCCCACCAGGTTCAGCTTTGTTTACAATAATTATAACAGCACGGGGAAAAATGAACCTGTTTATAGTGATAGTTTGATTGAATTCGAATCAAAGAAAGATAACATCAATTTCAGTATGAACAGTGAATTTGTCGATCTTCCCCTGGAAACAACAATTTCATATACTTCCTCAGTTGAGGATGGATTAAATTCATCGACGAATTACCAGTCGATTTTCCTGAAAGGTCTATTCTCTTTTTATAATAAAAAATTACTGCCTTATGCCAATCTTCAATACACCATGTTCGGAGGAGATATAGATAAGAATTCATTTTCATTCAATGTTGGAACTAATTACTATCTGAAGACGAATACTTTCCTATCTACTAATATCGGCACGAAAGTGTATACAGATAACGATGTTAGTAACGGTTCTGCAGATTATTCATTGTTTACCTGGAGACTGAAAATATCGCAGAATTTCTAAATATGGTTTTTGGTCTCTTGTTCCTAAAGTCCTCTTTGGGAACGAAGATAGAAGCGAAACTCCAGTTTCGTAAATAGATGTGAGTTAAAGAGTTGATGTGAAAAGTCCGCAGGAGCGGAGAAAGATGCATTCCAAAGCGAGAACATTGGAACGAGAAATTTGGAAAATTGCAGAACTCATAATTCCAAAAATGAGTTCTGCATAATAGAGTGTTTTTCACCTCATCCCAGCCTTCTCCTCGATAGGTATGAGTCGGCTTGTGAAACAAACGATCTCAAGAAGGCTGGGATGAGGTGGATATTGAGAGTGTTAAAATACAAGATTAGCTCTTAATCTATTTCAA
>JAUSOT010000095.1 GCA_030656075.1 Candidatus Cloacimonadales bacterium | reverse complement strand
TTTTGCTTTTTTACTCATTTCTTTTCCTCCTTATCACGTCGTTGCATGGCGAAGCCGGACTATTTCAGCAACAGGCATTTACCTGTAGCGGTTTGAGTTCCGGTTTTTATCCTGTAGAAATATATACCGGAACTCTGGTTTGATGCATCCCAGATTACAGAATGACTCCCTTGATTTTGATATTCATCTACAAGTGTATCAATTAATTGTCCTGCGATATTAAAGATTTGAAGTTTAATTATTCCCGGGTGGAGAATTTGATAGTAGATAGTTGTCTCAGGATTGAACGGATTGGGGAATACATCAATTTGCAGAACTGAAAATAAATTCTCAAATTCGTTTTCATCATCTACACTACTATCCTCTATATACACATAGATCATGAATGGTTTATATTCTGTCAATGTATCAGCACTCTTAAAATTCAGAAGATCCATCCAATAATCAGTATCATAGTTTAAGGATAGCCGTAAACGAGATTGTGTATATGATCTATTATTTTCGATATCATCCAGAACCCAATCAGTTATTTCTTTAGAACGCCAACCTTGTTCCGGTGTTGTGCTTATTGTATCTGCCGGATGCAGAGCAGGCAAATTGAAATCACCTTCATCAAGATAATTCCCATAATCTATATGTTCTATCAAACACGGAGGTTCAACATCACCACTAGCAAGGTTGAATAATGGATATTCACCTGATTCTTCATTTCCAAATGATGCATGTTGGAACACAAACAAAGTTGCACTATTCAGGGAATAATTTTCTGGAATATCGGGTAAGGGGTAAGTAAGAAATCCTCTACCATAACCAATAGAACCATGGATAGCCCCCCACCAATCACCTGCATGAAAACCATAATCTGTATTTCCTACCATATAGATTCCGTTATTAATGGAATAGCCAATCCCACCATCCAATTCCGGTATGCTGTAAACTGTGTCGATAATGGTTTGTTGAGAATGCAAGAAAGAAAACAATACAAAAATAATCAAGATCAACATTATCTTCAGTTTTGCTTTTTTACTCATTTCTTTTCCTCCTTATCACGTCGTTGCATGGCGAAGCCGGACTATTTCAGCAACAGGCATTTGCCCGTTGCTGTTTGAGTTCCGGTTGTAATTTTATAAAAATAAAGGCCGGAACCGTGGTTTTCCGCATTCCAGATTACAGAGTATCTTCCTGCATTCTGGATTTCATTAACGATAGTATCAATCAATTGTCCTTTTGTATTGAAAATCTGTAGCAGAACATTTGAATTATTCGATAATTGATAACTAATTGTTGTTTTCGGATTAAATGGGTTTGGATAATTTGATAATGAAATCAGATTATTTTGATTAAAGCTATTTTCGATAGTATTTGTTTCATTAGTAAAAAATAAGTAAAGAGTTGGTTTTATTTCATCATAAGGATGACCGCTTGATGTCATAAATCCCACATTATCATAGAGATCATCCCAGTCGGTATCTATGCCATCGAACGCTATTCTGTATTGGGTTTTATCTCTGCTTAATGTATAATCCTGCAATACACTGAAAGTAACATCAAGAAAGCGATAACCATTTTCTCCACTTTCAGTCATTACTCCGATACTATGTTGGTATGTATAAGGATTGCCGTTATCTCCTTTTTCCCAATCTCCCACATCTAATTCGTTACCGTAATCTATGTGGCTGACAATACATCGGATTGTATCACCTCCGGGAACATTCCAAACCGGGAAATCCTGGGGATTGGTTTGATAATACCCGCTATTACCTGTGCTGGAATGTTGATAAAGACGTATATAAACACTATCTACCAGGTAACCTTCTGGTATTTCCGGTAAGAAGAACGAAATGTAGGATCGGCTGTAGGAATTAACATCAGAATTTAAAGGCGGTGCTATTCCATTATCTCCAAGATCACCAGCAAACATATCATACATCCAATTATCTACAAAGAAAAACTGCCCTGATTGGCTAAAGCAAATTTGTCCATCCAGCAGCGGATCAGCATAAACCGAGTCGATGATAGTATCAGCTAAAAGAAAGGAAAAAGGCAAAAGGATAAAGGGTAATGCAAAAAGGATAAAATCTCTTTTTTTCATCGTTTACTCCTCAATTTCGTTTAAATCATAAACAGTATCTAATCACCAAACTAAATACATAACCAAATTCAATCCATAATTTTTCCTAAAAGACATTTCTAAAAAAGCAATTTCACATTTATTATGTCAAATGTTTTTTTTGGGGGGAGGGGGAATAGTAAAAAGTGAAAGTTACTATCTCTGATAATCTCATTTTTCCCTCGTTCCCAAAGTCACGAGGCTGTGTGAAAATGAAAATAAATTTGATTTTCGGGAGTCCAAAAATACTCTCCTTCAAGAGAGTTTTTTCTCGTTCCCAAAGCCCTCTTTGGGAACGTAAATGCTTTGCGAAATTTCCGACCAAAGCCTTTCCGAAGCTTCTTATAGAAGAAATCATCCTGCTAAGATTCGGAAAGAATAAATTCGTTGTACATTTTCCTTCCGAGTCTTCGTGATGAGAAAAGCAAGAAGATAAGCTTCGGAAGGGCTAATTGTCCCCTAAATATGGGGATCGAGGGGATTGTCTCTCAGCATCGCAAACCACATCCAAATCAAATAAATCAGAATACTGTAATCTGCGATCAGGATGCTGCGCGGAAAAAGATTGTAGAGATAGTTAGCGGCAAAACCGATCAGCAGAAAAATCAAAGGAAAATTCAGCAGTCTCTTCACATCCCTAACCATGATGATCAGCATCGAAAGCGGAACCAGCCAGATCACGTTATTGTAGGAAAGTCGGGCAGCAGGCAGCAAAAATTCGCTGATCAGAACTAAAACCGTTCCTTGAAAGAAAAGCATTTCAATCGGCACTGAAAGTTTTCTTTTTCTCCATAAACTGAAACCAAGCAGAAGAACAATTACAAAGAAACCCAGCCAGAGAAATTTGGCATCCAATACGAAGCCGAAAAACTTATACAAAACTCCTTGAATGGACGAATCCGTACTTGGTACATCAGCCGAGAAAAAACTATTTCGGACGCCTTCGATGAAATTGGAATTAGGATGGATTTTTAACTCAGGCTGCAATAAACCAGAATGAAATAATCCATGGATTTTCATGGCGGAAAAATAACTCTGCCAGGTTGAAATTCCGGTTAATAAAAGAGAACTGAGAAATCCAACAATAATTCCGGCAATTCCACCGAAAATCAATTTCCATTTTTTGTAAAAGATAAAAGGCAATCCCATCAGAATCATGGGTGGTCGCCAACTTGCAGCTAATCCTAAAATAAAACCTGACCAGAAATCACGATATTTGAAAGTACTTTTGGCAACCAGGTAAGCTGCGGTAATTATAAAAACAAACAGGATATAAATTTGTCCATTGGCCACATGAAAACGCCAAAAAGAACTACCGAGAAAGAACATGAAGCCGATGATCAGTACAATTTTATACTTTTTCCCGGCTGCTTTTGCCAGCAGCAAAATGCTGAAGATCAGCAGCAGTTCCTGTGCAGCAAACCAGAGATATTGTTGAGTTTTGTAAGATATTTTTGCGAAAGGAACGTGCAAAACGAGAAAAGATGGAGGAACAGTGCAGCGGCTGACGGGTAGCCATTGATAGTCTCTGCCATCCACAAAATATTCAGGTGTTTCAACATCCCATTTGGTGTAATACGGATCATTTTCTACCAAAAGATTTCGCGTTCCCACTACCCGATTGCGGAGATCGATGCCGCCGTATTTGATCGTGTAGAAAGTATCGCAAGTAATTGCCAGGAAAGCGATGATCAATGAATAAATAAGTAAGATCAAAAAAAAATATTTGAGATATTTATCCATTAATTATTTCCTTAATTATATACTCTGGTCGGTCTTTTTGTTCTTCAAAAATATTATGTATATATATCCCAAAAATTCTCAGGATCAGAAATTTTAAACTGGCAAAAAGCACATCTCCCCCTTTTTATAAAAATCAAGTTTTGAAAGTAATCAATTTATTTCCAGTAAAATTTATAATCGTATAGAAAATCATAGCAATGATCTGAGCTAACCAAGAAGTGATCTCCAATTTTTCCTTGAGGAAAATTAGAAAAGCAAGCTGCAATAAATAACAAATTCCAAACATCAAAATGAAGAAAGCTCCTTCTCGTTTGGTATTTGCCGAATCCATTATGCGAGAAGAAAATTTTGGTTACCCCGACGCAAAGCATCGAGGAATTCTTTTTATTTAATGACATCCCTAATTAATTTTCAATTCTCTACACAGAAAGAATTAATTTATTATAATTTCTTTACTCCATTTCTAACCTTAAATGTCAATATCTTTAATTTTCTTGCCTATTTGTGTATGCAAATATTTATTGCTTTTGAAAGTATAAATTAGGATTTAGAGTAAATTAAGAAGTTAAAAATTAGGATAGAGTGAATGACGAATAAGAATTGCAGGAAATGATCGATGCATTTGAAAAAGAGCTCCCAAAGCCATAGAGAAACTGGAAAACCGATTTGATGATATTTTAGCAGTTCTGGGACTTCCAATAAAATATTGGAAAAGGTTACGAACTACAAATAGTATTGAAAGGCTAAATGAGAAGATTAGAAGGAGGGAAAGAGTAGTAAGAATATTTCCAAATTAAGCTTCGGTGAACAGATTAATAGATGCTCTAATGGTCGAGTATCATGAAAATTGGTTACTGGTAGAAAGCATTTTGAAATGGAAGAATACTATGAACCTAGAAAAAGGATGAGCAAAGTTTAATCTTGAAAATTGCGTGATATCCATTATGAAGAATCTACACGCAAATTTGGACTTGACTCATCAATTACCTGTTCAATAATTTCGTTTTAGCATAACTTAATTCTACTTCAAAAATCACTATCAGAGAAAGCGAGATCGGCCAGAAGGAAATCTTCGTTCCGAATGGTGAAAGCAGGATAGAGACAAAGTACTTGATTCAGTATTTTTTCATAGGAATAATCGCAGTTTTGATTGTAAGTGTTGGATTGGTAATTTTTAAATTTATTTTGAAAGATAAGAGGAAAAAGTGAAAATAATTTTAATTCGACCGAGGTATAAAAGTCATCTCATTACTCCACCGTTGGGTTTGGGATATTTGTCATCATATCTGCAAAAACATGGGATTGAAACTATCATTATCGATGCTTTGCGGGATAATATAAGTAACGATGAAGTGCTGTCAAAGATTATGGTGGGAAAACCAGATGCTGTCGGAATCACATGTTTAACAGCATTTTATAACGAAGTTGTCGATCTTTCTCTCAAATTTAAAAAACAGAATATCAAGATTATCATCGGCGGGGTACATCCCACCTTTTTGCCGCAACAGACTTTGCAGGAATCCGAATGTGATTTCGTGATTTTGGGTGAAGGTGAAAAAGCACTTCTGAAGCTTCTGCAGAATGGTTTAGATAACGCAGAAATTCCGGGTGTTTATTCGCTTGCTGATTTCAGCCAGGATGATCTTGAAATCGTTAAAGCAGAAAGAATTGAAAACCTGGATGAATTGCCTTTTCCCGATTGGGAGCAGATCGATCCCAACAGCTACCCTCCGGCTCCGCATGGTGCATTGATAAAACATTATCCTGTTGCGCCGATAACGACTACCAGAGGATGTCCATATAGTTGTACATTTTGCGCCAGTCCCGGATTTTATAATCGTCAGATCCGCTTTCGATCACCGGAGAATGTTATCGAGGAAATCAAATTTCTGATAAAGAATTTCGGAGTTAAAGAGATCCATTTTGAAGATGATAACCTGACTTTGAAGCGCGATCATATTGAAAAAATATGTCAGCTGATGATTAAAAACAATATCAAAATAAGTTGGGCTTGCCCCAATGGCATCAGGGCGGATGCGGTTTATGAATCGCTGATAAAGTTGATGAAGAAAAGCGGCTGTTATCTAATTGCTTTTGGTGTTGAATCTGCTGATCCGCAAATACTGGAAAATATCGGTAAACACGAAAGTATTGAGACAATTGAGAATTCCATAAACATGGCATATAGAGCAAGATTATCCTGTCAGGGGTTTTTCATTTTCGGTTTGCCAGGAGAGACGAAAGAAACATTGGAAAAAACAATCAATTTTGCCAAAAAATCAAAATTGGATCGAGCGCAGTTTATTATTTTGGATGTGCTACCTGGCTCCAAACTCTGGAATGATTTACAGGGAAAATTTGAACCAAATTGGCATAAAAACAGTTATAAAGAACCGGAATGGATACCTGAAGGCGTGACGAAGAAAATGCTGCTGCAGAGTCAGGCAAAAGCATTTCGTGAGTTTTATTTCACATCACCATTAAGATTCTTAAAATTGACACTCTTAATCAGGCCGAAACAGATTAAGTATTTACTGCAGAGGTTATTTGATTACCGGATTGTCAAACATTCAGGTTAATGATTTCTGGAAACTATGAAATCCTATCTATACCAGGAATTCCAGCTTCTGAAGCATCTTTGTTTATCAGTGTTCATCTGGGTTAAACACTTCCAATAAATTATTTCTTTCTAAAATCAAAATTGCCAAAACAGGCAGAAACATAACATTGTTGTAAGGAAAACGAGCTGCAGGTAAGAAAAAGTCTGCCAGGAAAATCAGGACACAACCAGTTAAAAATATCTGAGAAGTAGTTAGATAAATTTTTCGTAATATCAGAAAGACTGTTACAATAATCATCAATAAAATGAACATTAAGATTTCTTCTGAAACACGAATTCCAATTGATTTGAGTAGAAACTGCAGAGATGTATCAAGAACCGGAATATTTGCCAATCCATATAGATTTCCGATACCCTCAATATTGGTATACGGATAATTTGATTCTGCAAATTGAATATTTGATAGATGATTATTAGCATGAATCTTCATAGCATTAAAATAACTCTGCCAATCCTGCCAATCTACCAGTAGCAAACTTGATACAAATGCTGCTACACTTCCTATCAATGTTCCAATGATGAATTTCCAATTTTTAAAAATTAAAAAAGTTAAAGCAATTAAGACTAAAGTCGGGCGAAAAATTATTGCAATTCCCAAAACAATACCACTTATCAATTTTGCTGATGATAGTTTTGAATGTATGATAAAATAAACAAGTGAGATCATAAATACATAAAAAATATAGATTTGCCCTCTTTCCACATGAAGTCGCCAGAATAATGATGAATCGATGAAAAACAGGCAGAGTAGCCAAATAAACTTCTTATCATAAGAAGAATCACTTGTATTAACAAAAAGATAAATCGAGCTCAAAAACAGCAGCCATTGTAAAGCAAACCAGATAAAGCGTTGAAGATTGTATCTGATCTTGGTAAAAGGTGAAAGCAGAAGAAGCGTAGCAGGTGTAACCGTAACCATGTTCACTTCATTTTCCATTCTATCGCGTGGATCCAGCAATTCGAGAGGATCGCCTTGCTTCCATTTGAAGAAATAGGGGTCAAAATCTGCTTTTAATAAACGAGCACCAACAACACGATTTCTCAGATCAACGCCCCCAAATTTCATAGTATTAGAAATATCCTGCAAAAAACCTGTTATCGTAATAAAGACAACAAAAATGAGTAAAACGTTCAGGATCAGGTCTTTATTTTGATTCATGGTATTCCTGTTCGGCGTTCACATTCCAGATGTTTTCTTTGGTAATGATGCCAATTTTGATATTTTTCACAGCTTCCATCGCTGTAAGCATAGATCGATCTTGATTATTGTAACGATTCATTCCATTCCTTCCAATTAAGAATAAATTGGCAATTGCATCTGTATATTCTCTAATTGAATCGAACTTATCATAAGAGCCAAAATAGACAGGATGTATTTCAGATACTTTTCGGGTCATTGTTTTAGAATTTCCAGCAGATTTTTAGAATCGAGAATCACCAAACTGAGCGGAATCAACATGATCACATCGCTATAGTTATATCTTGCCGCAGGCAGGAAAATTTCAGAAATAATAATGATGATACTTCCCAAAAGAAATAGAAATCCGGTTGTTTTGTACTTATTTTTAATCTTTAAGAAAAAGAACATTAATAACGCCACTACAACGCTAAAAACAACTAGTAAAAAGCCGGAACTAAGTTGAATCCCGATATTATGCATCATCCCCTGAACAGACGAATCTGAAACAGGTAGTCTTGCCCCAATATAAAGGTTTTTGATGCCATCGATATTGATATGAGGATAACGTTCCGATGTAATTTTTATAATACCTTCATGAACTAATCCATGAAGATTCATTGCCGAAAAATAACTTTTCCATATATGCGGTTTGATAAATAAAAAAGACGCAGAAATACCAATCGCGAAACCAAAAACCTGCCCGATAAGAAATTTCCAGCGTTTACACAATAAAAAAGGTAATCCTATCAGCAGCATAGGAAAACGCAGAGCAGAAGCATATCCTGCAATAAGTCCGCTCCAAAAATCTGAATTTCTTTTCAGTCTAATAATAAGATAATAAGATAGAGCTATTAGAAAAGTGTAGAGAATATAAATTTGACCTCGTTCTACATGCAGCCTGAAAATATAGCTATCAGCTACAAAAAACAGGCATACAATCCAGATCAATTTGGAATTTGATTTATCATCAGTCGATTTACCCAAAAGAGCGATGGCACTTAAAAGCATAACCCATTGAAATATAGTCCAACCAAATCGTTGTAATGAGTATGGCAGATCACAGAAAATTGAATGAAATTGCAAAACTGTTGGAGGTACGGTAACTCTATTAACAGGTAAATTCGGATGATCAGGCGGATCAAGAAAATATTCGGGACTTCCTTCACTCCATTTATAAAAATAAGGATCCATTTGGTTTAATGCAACTCTGGCACCAACAACCCGATTTCGCAGATCTACTCCGCCGTATTTCACTGTATTGGATACATCAGCAAAAAAACCGGTAATTGATAAAAAAATTGCAAATATTAATAAGGTATTTATTAAAATAAGAACATCACTTTTCTTCATGATATTCTTCCTCACTGTTCACATTCCAGATATTGTCTTTGGTTGAGATCCCGTTTTTGATATTCTTAACAGCCGTGATAGCCGTGAGCATGGAATGATCCTGGTTGTTATAGCGGTGCATGCCGTTTCTACCAATCAGGAAAAGGTTAGGAATGGTGTCGGTGAATTCTCGAATCTCATTAAATCGGTCGTAAGAACCAAAATAAGCCGGATAAGTTTTGGGCATACGAATGACGACGCTATCCAAATAATCCTCATGATCCATCATACCGATTTTGATGAATTCTGAAACTGCAAATTCCGCAAAATCTTCATCAGATTTACTCCAAAGAGCGTCACCTTCATTGCAGAAATATTCCAGTCCCACCCAGACGGTATCGGGATCTTTCACCAAATACGGACTCCAATTATTGAATATCTGTAGCCGCCCTAATTTCACATCTGGTTCCTGAATATATATCCAATTATCAGGGATAAGATTGTTTCTTGTTTTTATTTTTGATTTATTATCCATTTTCAGTTTTTTCAGCAGCAAACCGACAGTAATGAAATCTCGATACTCAAGTTTTTCAGCAACTTCTCTCACGTTATGGGGAATATGATTAATCATGCCAAAAATTAAATTTTTAATCGGCATCGTTGAGATCAAATAATCGCATTTATATTCTTTGAGTTCACCCTTTTCAGCTTCCACCAACACACCTTCGATGCCCTTTTTGCCATTCTCAATGTTAACAACTTTTTCCTGCAAATGAATTTCTCCGCCTTTTAGCAAAATCATTTCTGCTACCTTTTCCCAGAGTTGTCCAGGTCCATATTTGGGATAAAGAAATTGTTCGATCAGGCTGGTTTCCGTGTTTTTCTGATTTATGGAATTGTTCTTTGAAAATAATTTTTTTACAGCATGCCAAACGGCTTTGCTGATGGAAAGTCCCTTGATGCGTTGGGCTCCCCATTCCGGCTTGATCTGATCGCAGGGTATGCCCCACACTTTTTCGGTGTAATCCCGGAAAAATGTTTTGTAAAGTTCTTCGCCGAAGCGGTTGATGAAAAAATCTTCCAGGTTTTTTTCTTTTTTTATAGGAAATAACCGAATGTTGATATAACTTTTTGCAATTTTAATCAGGCGAGCAACTCCCAAATTCTTGATAGTCTGTAGATTCAAAGAAATCGGATAATCAAAGAATTTACGCAGGAATAGAATGCGTGAAAGTCTATTCCTTTTTAGAAGAACATCATCTCGTTCTTCTTTACCTGCTTGGATGGGAAGAATAGCTTTCCACCAATCCATCACAACATCGGATTTGGAAAAAAATCTATGTCCCCCGATATCAATCCGGTTGCCTTTATAATTTATTGTTTGTGAAATACCACCGATTTTATCAGTTGCTTCCAGAATTACAGGTTTTACATTTGTGTGATTCAGAAACTCCAAAGCAGCTGTAAGACCGGCTGGTCCAGCCCCAATAATAATTGCTATTTTTTTTTTCATATTTTCCTTGCAGTCAGTAATTTCCGACGTGCTAAAAAATTCCAGAATAAAACAATCACAGTTGAGATGATCTTCGAATATAAATAATAAACATGCAGTTTTTCAGTGATCAGCCAGATGATGAGTTCATTCAAAACCAGACCAACAATCCCTATAATGCCGAAAATAACAAATTGAGTAAACTTGTGACCGCCGTTTTCGACCTGAAAAACCCATTTCAGGCTTAAGGCATAATTCAGGAACAAACCAATTATAAATCCCGAGGCTGCGGATATTAGATAGTGAATACCACCGAATTCGGTAAGCAGGTACAATGTTCCAAAATCAGCCGCAAAAGCGATTCCACCCACCAAAGTATATCGTAGCAATTGGATATGAATTTTATCGCTTCTCTGGAATATTAATTTTTTAAACATAATAAAAAAAACCTTTTCATATGATGAACTTTATTTACTGCTGTTTTCTTTTTGTCAAGTTTGACCGATCGTCATAATTATGTTACACATCTATTATTTCCGTAATGATATTGCGACAAACGTGAATAATAGAAATCGTGTTGTAAAGCTTCAGAGTTTTTTTTTGACTGAGCTAATTGACTATTTTTGTTTGTTTTATGATATCGGAAATCCTGAATTTATTCTAATTTCTTGTTTTGGTATAGTTGTTGCTTTAATCTATGATAATAATAGAAGTGAAAAATCTAAAAACAAAAAAAATGGAGGATTAAAATGGGAACACAGCAAATTCTTTTGATCGTATTAAGCGTTATTATCGTAGGTATTGCCGTAGCAGTTGGAATTACGATGTTCAACGCTCAGGCTTCAAATTCAAATCGTCAAGCAGTTGTAGGTGATTTGAACAACCTGGCTGCATCAGCTCTTGCTTTTTATAAAACCCCTGACACACATGGTGGTGGTGGCAATAGTTTTACTTCAAGTGTTGATAATGTAGGCAACTGGTTAGGTTATGGCTACACTGCCGGAACTCTTACAACCGGAAACGGCTCTTATGCTCTAAGTTGTACTGCTCTTGCACTTACAATTGTAGGTACCGGTACTGAAAATGGTAATGACGGATCAACAAGTGTTAAGGCTACTATTGTTGTTACTGGTGCTTCAAGCGGAATCGTTACAACTATCAACAACTAAGATTTCGGTAATTTTAGTTTCAGGGAAATTTTGAAAAACATGGGAGGAGAACCTCCCATGTTTGCTATATAGAGACTTTTTTGTTGCCAAAAAAAATAATAGTTGCGTTTTATGCATCAATATAGAATATTTGTTTATATAGAAAAAGGATATAGTGAAATGGTTAGGTTGGTAATATGTTAAATGAATTCAGATATCAGGGAATAACACCAGCGGGTAAAGGAGTGCAAGGCTTCGTTACTGCCCAATCTCGCATTGCTGCCAAAAAAATCATCCAAAATATCGCTATCAAACACAAAATAAAAATTAATTCAATTACCAAAAAGAGAGTATTTTTATATACTGTAAAATTACCAAGTGGAAAAAAAGTTAAAGGTCGGCAATCTGCCTATACTAAAGGAGAAGTAGCCAGAGCTTTGGGAACTATCGGATTCAAGGATGCTTTTATTGAACCGACCCTGATCGATATTAAACTGAAACCTCCGTTTAATAACATTCTTATGTTCGTTAACCTGAGTTCCTTCTTGCTAAAAGAAAAAATGAGTTACGACAAGATATTGAGGATGCTGGCTGATGAAGAGACTAATTTAACGCTTAAAGAAGCTTTGAAAAATATCGAAGGTGAACTAAAAAAAGGTAAGGAAGGAACGGAAGTGTTCGCCAGATATGCTGATGTATTTGGAAAGTTTCCGGCTTATATGCTGGGACTGGCTACCAAATCCGGTAACATGTCCGAAGTTTATGATGCAACCGCCAAATTCATGGAACGGGAAGCAGAATATCGTAAAAGCCTGAAACAGGCATTAATGGAACCGGCGCTAATGGTGTTTGCCATGATCGGTGCTGTGTTGTATTATGTTATTAAAATTTTTCCGGAAACTGCCTTAATGTTCGTTAAATTTGGTATCGAACTTCCCCCTATGACCGCAGCCACCTTGAACATCAGCGATTATTTTGGCGCGAACTGGTGGTGGATGGCTTTGCTTACGGCCATTCCAATGATTGTGATAGCACTTTGGTGGCAAACTCCAAAAGGAGCCGTCTGGCGGGATAGATTTATCATCCACCTGCCATTGATCGGACATCTCCTGCACAAAAGCAGTATTGAAATATTTTTCCGGGTATTTGCTGCCATCTATGCCGGAGCAGAAAATAATATCGAAACTTTATCCGCCTCTGCGGAAGCATGCCGAAATAAATATATCGAAAAAGGCATCAAGGAGATCACCATTCCCTTAATGCTGAAAGATGGTATGTCGCTGGTTCCTGCTTTGAATAGAGCTGATGTGTTCAATCAAAGTACGCTCGCCAGATTAAAAACCGGCACCGAGTCCGGAAATATTTTACAGTCGGCAAAACAAATTGCCACGTTCTATGAAAAAGAGACTTCCTATAAAATGCAAAATCTTATTCAGTCGATCCAGACATTAGTCGGGATGTTCATTGCAATCGTAATTACCATGCTCACGATCATATCTTCCGAAATTGCCATGATATCTCCCAGCACTCCGTCATTTTAGGAAAATGCAGGTAAAAAATGATTAAAAAATCACGCTTCGGTCAATTATTATTAAAAAAAGGTCTCATTGACGAATCGACTTTGGAAAAGGCTTTGATCATTCAAGCAGAAGATGAATCCGATAATCCCCGCGCTCTGGGAGAAGTCCTGGCACATGATTTCAAAATCGACCATCATGAGATTTTTGGATTATTGGCAGAACTTTATGCCTTCAGAGCTATCGAGATCGATCTCAACAACCTGGAAGAAAGCCAGATTAAACACACCAAAGAAATCCTGTCTAAATTCGATGAGGAATTTAAAAAACAGCTTCTTTATAATAAAATTCTACCCTGGCAGATATCTCATGGCAGGAAAAACAGTTTGATCGTTTTAGCTGCCGATCCAACAGATAAATTACTTGAACGAATCCCGGTTCGAAGTGTCTTTAAAAATTATGAAATCGTTTATTGCAGACTAACCACACTGGTTGAGTTGATTAAAATTATCGCTCCCCAGAAAAATGAATTTCTGGATTTGCTGCAGGAAGCGGAAGAACAACTGGAAGATGTAGATGTCACCGTTAAAAGAGATGTCGATGAATATGCCCTGGATGATGAAATCAATAAAAGTCTATTGACCAACCTGTTTGAAGGCTGTTTGATAGAGGCTGTCCGCAAAGGCGCCAGTGATATTCACATCATTCCTTATCAGCGTTCCAGTGTGGATTTTTATCTCCGTATCGATGGTAAACTGATCCACTGGCATCGCCAGGAAAACACCTCGGCGGAAGCCATGGCAGCAGTGGTGAAGGACAGAGCTGTCGGTGTGGACAGATTCGAAAGAGATACTGCCCAGGACGGCTTTATGCAGCGTGCTGTCGACGGCCACCTGATTCGTTTCCGTGTTTCGATCCTTCCCATAACTTCAGCAGAATTTGAACGAAGATTTGAGAGCGTGGTAATTCGTACGATAGACGATAGAAATGTGATAACCGACCTGAGAAAACTTGGTTTCCAAACTCAGGCCGAAACAGATTTCTATAAGGCGATCAATAAATCTAAAGGTATCGTACTGGTTACCGGCCCCACTGGTAGTGGAAAAAGTACTACTTTGATGGCTGCTTTGTATCATGTTATCGATCCCAGTATCAATGTTTTAACCTGTGAAGATCCGGTGGAATACAGTATCAAGGGAGCTCGTCAATTGAAAATCGGGCACAGATTCACCTTTGAAAACGCTATCCGTGCTATTTTACGTCATGACCCGGATGTGGTAATGGTTGGAGAGATTCGAGATAAAATTACAGCGGATATTGCTATTAAACTGGCAAACACCGGTCACCTCACATTTTCCACTTTGCATACCAATGATGCGCCCAGTGCAATTTCCAGGCTTTTCAAAATGGGTGTAGAAACGTTCCTGCTGGCTTATGCAGTAAACATAATTGTAGCACAACGGCTGATTCGGAAACTTTGCCCCGAATGTAGAAAACCTATTCCCGAAGAAAAATGGCCTGCTGCTATCGAATTGGGTTTTACTGAAGCAGAATTGAGATCGGGTAAAATATTCGAAGCAGGAACTGGTTGCAAAAAATGTAATCTGGGCTATAAAGGACGTTTGAATATTTGCGAAGCTCTCTATTTTTCTAATGAAGTTCGCAATGCGATCGTTCAATCGCGCGATGAAATCGATGAGAATAAAATCCGACAAATTGCGGAAAGCCAGGGAATGCTTTCCATGCTGGAATCCGGTCTCGACCGAATTAGATCCGGCTTGACCTCAGTGGCTGAAATCACCTACGCTGTCTCGGAAGATTAATGAAAACCCGGGGCATGCAAATGGGGATTTAGAATATGGGAAACCAGATGATTCTTGTTCTGTTGGCTTTAGCGCTTTTCTCTACCATCATGATGAATATGTACAACTTGATCCTGGACGATGCCAAGATCGTTTACAACAGCATGCTTTATATTCAGGGACAGAAAAATGCCGACAAATATTTTCAACAGATCGAAGCAGAAATGATGGGCAGTTCACCCTTGAAAACATTTTCTCAAGCTTATACGGATTACAGTAGTATTGCTTCCTATGAAAATATCGGAGGCAGCATCTACTATATTTCTCTAAATACATCCTATTGTGACAGCCTGGGTAATACAGCTTATCCTGATTCGACCTACATGAAAGTTGATGTGCAAATGACGGTTGCATCTCCGGCGGGAGACACATTATATATTGGAACTCAAAATAATCCTTTCAGCACTGTTTTCTTTAGCTCTGGAAGTTAGAAAATGAATGCTTTATTTGATACTTTAGGTGCAACCATAACCGGAGGATTGATCCTGCTGATGATCTTCAGCGCGATCACCAATATGCAGGTGCTCAGCTATAATATGCAGCAACAGGTGATTCTCAATAAAATATCGGAAGACCTGATCAGCGGCAGAACTGTGAATAATGTCGATTATCCCGGTTTAGGATATTATCTTTCCAAAGTGGGAGCAGGAGTCCCTGCCGCCACAGACCCAATCATGGTTGCTATTTCGAACAGTTTCCAATTTCGAGGTCAATTAACGCCCTCTTCCAGCACCAGCATTTTTCTTATTACATCCGAAGCTCAAGTAAATGGTGTCTATCCGCTCTATGTATATTTAGATAATATGTCTCAGCCAATTCTTGGCCCTTTCTGGCTGGCTGATAGCCTGGAAATCGCCTATTATGATGAGAACAACACTGCAATCTCAAATCCCGACAGCAATCATGATGATATCAGATCGGCAAAATTTGCTTTTAATTTTACATTTGAATCTTACAGACCAGACATAGATAAGAGATTGGTCAGATATCCGGCGGTTATCTGGAAATATTTTAAAAATTTATATTTGTGATTCCTTAAATCCATATATACGGGAGGTATAAAATGGGGAAGTTATTAGTTATCATCATTTTAATGGTGACTGCTGTTTTTGCTACTTTGAGTATTACTATCAACAAGCAAAAAATGGATGCGCCGGAACTTGTTTCGACCAGTATGTCTCAAATCAAGGCGAAAAACACGAGCAATGAAGGTATTCATTATGCTATGAAGCAGATTTATCAAGGAAATATCTCCCCTGATCAGTTTGTAGAAATAGCAGGAAGTCATTTTACTCAAACTTTTTCCAATTTTGATGTTTTAGACGGTACAATAGACAGCATCAGCTATGTGATGAATTCGACTGTCGATACATTGACCATTACATGTTATGCTTCCTCTGTGATAAATGGTAAGCTGAAACATTATTCCAGCAGTGCCTTATTGCATTATACAGCCGGAATTTCTGCCAAGACGTTCATTTGCAGTAAGGGTATCACTATGAACGGAAATGCTGAAATCAATGGCGAAAAAGAAGAAAATGCCAGTATGAATTTTCAGGCTACTTTTGGTAAAACAATGGCCCAGATGAAAAGCCTGGCAGATCACTATTACAAAAATCCTTCAACGAACATATCACCTGTAAATGGCATCACTTATGTGGATTTCACCAGTAGCAGTAAGAAATTGCAGTTATCCAATTGGACGGGTGAAGGCATACTTATTGTGGATGGCAGTATTCAGATGTCAGGCTGGGCAGAATTTAATGGTGTACTCTGGGTCGAAGGCGGAAATTTTAAAACTTCCGGACATGGCACTGTCAATGGCGCTGTTTTCGTAAACACAAATAATACTGTTCAAATGACCGGAAATAGCGTAGTAAACGAGAACGAGACTATCGTGAATAATTTACTGGGTTCTCAATCGTCCTCCAGTACTTCTTTAGAAGTTATAAGTTGGATTAATTGATACAAGAAAAACAAGTTTTAGGTGGATGGATTAGATTGGAATAATCCCAATTATTCCAAAAAGGAAGTATTATGGGCAAGTTGTTGATTATAGTGATTCTGATAGTAGCAGCATTAGTTACTATTATATCGTTATCATTACGGGAAAACAGGCAGGAAGTACCAGATGAAACATCGCACAGCCTCGCTAATATCCAGGCAAAATCTTTGAGCAATGAAGCCTTGAATTACGGTGTAAAAAAATTATCCGATGGTTCGGTTAATTTCTCAAATAATCAAGCTACTCTCACATTCAATAATTTCAATGTTCTGGACGGTGCAATCGACAGCATACAGTTCAATCGAAATAATGCTGGTGATTCAACCATGATTACTGCCTTCGTTTGTTATCAAAATGGCGATAAAACGGTGCATAAAAGCACCTCTGCTCTGGTTTCCATGATTCCTGCCAATGTGAAATCTGCGGTAGCTGCCAATGGTGAAGTCATTGTGAAAGGTAATGCCTCGGTAGTAGGTACAATTACCGAAAACTCAGATCCGCCTTTAGACTTTGAAAACATTTTTGGTGTGAGCAAAGCCTATGTGGAATCTATCGCTGATTACACATATACGAATCCTCCCAATAATCAATCTCCTTGCCAAAATATAACCTGGTGTAATATCACCAGTGGTAGTTTCAAAGTTACAACGACTGCCTGGTATGGTTCAGGTCTTTTAGTTATTGATGGAGATGCAGATTTCTCCGGTGGTACTTTTTATGGAATTCTATGGATAACCGGTGAGCTTAGAATAACAGGTAATTTGCAAGTAGAAGGTGCTTTATTTGTGGAAGGTGGAACCGAAATAGCTGCTACCGTGATCAGTGGATCTCCGGTTATCAGTTTCAGTGTACCTGCTATTGCTGATTTTCTGGGAACAACTACTTTCCCTACAGAGATTGAATATAGTGTTTTGAGTATATTTGATGAATGATGAGATAATTAAACTGAAAATTACACGGAGAGATTATGGAAAAGAAAGATTTAATTAACCCTGAAGTGCAGATGTATAAATGGTGGTCGAAGATCCGCTGGTTTATTGTACTTGTCCTGTTTGCGATCGGCATCTTGCAGGTCAATCAAGTCCAGCAGATATATCCTGTCCTGGTATTTGTGGCCACTTTCCTGGGAATCAGCATACTGAACATTTTGTTTACTCTGCAGATACTGAAAAGTAATAATCTGTTGGGGGCTGTTCAAATCGTTCTCGACATTGTTTTTGCCACTCTCGTTGTTCACCTCACGGGTGGAGTGGAAAGTTCTTTTGTCTGGATCTATCTCATCGCGGTGATCACTGCCAGCGTTTCTGTGGAAAAAACCGGCGGCATCATGGCTGCCATGATCGGCAGTGTATGTCTGTTATTTCTACTGGTAATGTACAATTTTGCCTGGTTAATTCCCGTCAGCGGCAAACCGTTTGATGTTGAAGTTCCTATCCAGACGATATTCCTGATCTCATACACGGGTTTATTCACGGGCGTTGCCTTTATTGCATCTTTCATCAGCGACCTGCTAAAAAAAATATCAGATATCATCATAGCCGATAATAAAGACCTGCTGGACAAAGAAAGCGTTCTCACAGAAAAGCAGAAAACGATAATCCGCAACAAACAGCAAGAAGAAAAATATAAAGAAGTGGTAACGGTCGCTGCTTCTATTGCCGGGATCGATCATGATATCAACAATCCTTTAACTGTCATTTCCCTTTCCATTCGCCGGGTTTTGAATGCAGCAGCAGAATACAAAGATGAAAAACTGGAAAAAGCCGGCAACCAGATGACGGAAGCGCTCAATAAGATCAATGACTTATTATCCAGATTCCAGAAATTAAAAAAACTGGAATTGATTCAAACTGAGAGAAAAAATAACGAGGAATAGAATGAAAAAGCACATTTTAATCGTGGATGATGAGTTCAGCATCCGAGAATTGTGTAAGGAACTTTTGGAAGAAGAAGGCTACAAAGTCACGCTGGCAGTGGATGGGCAGGATGCGATCGAAAAAATGGATTTTGAAATTTTCGACCTCTTTTTGATAGATATGACCATGCCGCGGATCGGCGGTTTTGAACTGATGAAAATGATTAAGGCAAAACAACCGCTGGCTGTAATCGTTATTCTTACCGGCTTTTCCAGTATCGACGGAGCAGTGAAAGCAGTTCAGGCTGGTGCTTATCAGTATCTTTCCAAACCAATAAACGCCGATGAACTTTTTGACGTTGTGAAAGCAGGCATCCAATATTCTCAAGACCTATACGGTCCTTTGCAATCAGCCTTTGAACCTGGAAGTGAAACTGTACATAAAGGTGAGCCCATCATTCTGCACGGATTCAGTCCTGAAGATAAACTTGATTTCATGGCTCTGGGTATAACCAGAAAATACGAAGAAGGAGATAACATACCCTTCGGTGATGCGAAATCAGGCTCGATCCTGATCGTGGAAAGCGGTGAAGTTTCGATGTGGATGAATAATACGATCGTAGATTATCTGCAGAAATGGGATACCTGCGGTGAGGAAAGTTTCATCCTGGCAGGTTCTCCATTCACAACTTTGCGCGCCGAATCGGATGTGAAAGTAAGTCATTTCGATCGCAAACAGATTCTTGATTTTTTTGGTTATAAAGGAGAAAGATTATTAAAAAGATTTATGATCAATCTGATCAACAGCACCTTTTTCAAATGGCGAAAATCATTGCAGAGAATTGTGATGTTGAAGTTGATGTCGGGCAATTAGATTTTTTTTTATTTAATAAAATAAAACATAAGACAAAGACTTTGTTCAGGCATGAATCGACAAATTCTTATATTTCAAAAACCTACAACTGTAGTTAGAGACATCTTATGTTTTTTTTTTCATATAACTTTCCGATTTACAATATGTTGCAAATTAATAGCTTGACACAGACAATTTCCATACATGTTTTGTCAAAAAGAAAGAATGCGGTTGTCAGTGAATTTTATGGGGGATTATGAGTTTTTCTTTCTTGTCTGAAATGCAGATAGCTGTACCGGCTTATCAGAATGGAATTGAACGTGTCCAGACGATCAATAAAATTATCAGTATAAATGAAGCCTGGAAACGGGAAGCATATGATAACATCATTGAACTTCTGATTTACATGCGCAATAAAAATGCCTCTGATATTGATATGGGCGGTCCGGGCTGCAACGATTATATCTGGTTCAGAATTTATGGTATAAAAGAACCATGTAAAGATTTTCCCCGCTATCCCAATGACGAGACAACCGCCATGCTGCTCTGTATTCTCACGGAAGATCAAAAAAGAATTCTCTTCAGACAAAAAAATATCGATTTTTCTTTGAGTATTAAATTTAAAGAAGGTGAGAAAGCAAGCCGTTTTCGGGGAGATGTCTATTTTGAATGCAACAAGCTTGTAGCAAATTTCCGCCGAATTAATGATAATTTATTTCATATCAGCGAATTAGGTTTCCCCGATACGATCATTAAGCGCTTGAACTTGAAATACGAGAAATCCGGACTGTATCTGATCACCGGCATCACCGATTCCGGTAAAAGCACCACGCTCGATTCTATCGTGGATATGAACAATCAAAGCAACAAAGGTCATATCGTCATCATCGGGAACCCGATTGAATACATCCATGAATCGCATCGCTGCATCATTCGACATAGAGAGGTCGGAGATGATGTTCTCAGTTTCAATGAAGGAACCTACCAGGCACTGCGGCAGGATCCCGATATTATTGTTGTGGGAGAAATGCGCGACAGCAGCACCATGGTCACGGTGTTGGAAGTAACCGACAGCGGACATAAAGTATTTACTACTCTTCACACCAGCACTGCTGTGGAGAGTATTCACAGAATTATTGCCGAATTTCCCCCCAACGAACAAGATAGAGTTAGAATGCGCCTGGCGGATACGCTTAAGGTCATCATTTCGCAAAAGTTAGTTCCATCTAAAGATGGTAAATTGATCATGTGCAAAGAAATTCTCTCGGTAGATGCTTCAGTGCAGGCTGCCATCCGGAATCAAAATATCGGAGAAATATACCAAATGATCACTGAGGGCAAGAAAACTGGTATGATCACTATGGAGCAGGACCTTTTTCAAATATATAGGGCAGGAAAGATCACTCAGGATGTAGCTGTGAACTATGCTAATAATAAAACAAGAATTAATCATTTGTTAAACTATTCGACATGATTGGATAAAGGGAATTAATCGAATAATATGGCAACAAAGGAAATAATAGCATTTGGGATTTTTCAGGACGGCTTGAATGTAAAAGTCGCTCAGATGGTTCGCAAAAATGGTACTTTCAAGATAGTAAGCCTGGAAGAGACTATGCTGTCCACACCCTTTTATACCGAAGAAAGATTAGAAACTTCCGAGATATCCAAACTACCTGATGCAGAACCTGATTTATCCGATCTGATGGAGATCGAGCCAGAATCATTAGAACTTCCCGGAATGGCAGAATTTGAACAGGAAGAAGAACTGGATAACCTGGCAATGAAAAAAGAAGAAGCAATGCCAGGTTTACGAGAGCTGCAAAACTTCCTGCAAATATTCCCGTTAGAAAAGGGGAAGATCGGTTTAAATGCAAATGAAGAACAGGTTAGTTATTTCCAATTCGATGCGTCTTTTGCCAAATCTAAACTGCTTAATAAGCTGAAAGAGGAGATGCTGTCTCCCGAAGAACGAAAAGCTAAATATTATTCCATCGATTACATATTAAATCCCAATAAATCGGGATTGGCTTTTGTCCATCGCGGCAAATTTGCTCTCTTCCATGCTTTGCGTGATATCAATCTGATCTTATCTAAAGATAGATATTATTACAGCTTTATAGATACAAATGAAGTTGCTTTGATGAACTTGATCCGTCATAATTACACTTTTGATCCGAAGGAGTATGTTCTGCTCCTCTATATTGGGCTGGATTATAAAGTTGGAATTGTGATGAAAGACAGGATTCACGTTAAAACTTTCCCTATCATTGTTCCCGATACTAATCCGGATAGAATGCGTCAGGCAATTTTTTCCAAAATTTTACTGGAACAAGATATTTCTGATATTGCCATTACCAAAAATGTAATTCTTATTGGTGATCAGGTTACCGACGATGATCTTGATTTCTTCCGCAGCAAAGGTACCGAAGAAGATAACATATCCAGGCTGGAACTTGAAAAACTGCAGAGTATCGAGAATGTGGATGTCATGTTCGATAATGAGAAAATTGCCCGTTTTGCCATTCCCATCGCTTTAGCCTGGAAAACACTCGACACTAAGAATAATGATTTTTTCCAAACCAATCTTCTGCCAGAGAAGGTTGTTCAGAATCAGAAGTATTTTAAAATAGCCTGGCATGGTATTCTGATTCTTCTGCTTATTTTCTATTTCGCTTTTTCCGGCACGGTCAAAAATCTGCAAATAAAGCAAGACAAAGTTGCCTATGGACAGCTTAATTATGCTGCGGAAAGTGAACTTCGTAGAAATAGGGGTTTAATCGGGAGACTGAACGAGATCAAAAAAAAACTTGATATCCTGGAAACTAACTTCGATAAAGTTGAAAAACTTTCCGGGAATAAAAACCTCTGGTATCATATACTCGGTGAATTTTCCAAAGTGTTGGAAGCCGAACCTATCAGTTGGCTGGAAGAAATCGCCAGTACTAAGCAAGGTTTTTCAATTGTGGGATATTCGACAAATCGCAGAAGTATCATTCCTATCTCAAATCTTTTTCCAAACGGTATAATATCGCAGATCATCAAATACGATCTGCAGGAACAGTCTGTCTGGAATTATGAAATATCATATACTTATCCCGATATTATAGAAGTGAAGAAACAAGAACAGATCGCGGTGGAACAGACAATCGAAGATCAGGAAACTATGACGGAGCATCAGAAAGTTGCTTCTCAAATATTTAAAGAATCGGAAACTGCTCAGACTGAGGAAAGTATAAAGATCACTGAAGAGAAGGTCGGTGCTTCGGAAGAAGAGATAAACCGCGAGTATCGTCACACCTTAGATGTATATTTTGCAGGAGATTATGCCACTGCTATCAGAATGCTGAACGAATTTCTGGGAAAATACGAAAATCATCCTCTGGCTTATAATGCAAATTATTTCAAAGGTGAGTGTTTGTACGTTCTCAAAGATTTTCAGGGAGCCATGAACGTGTTTGAAAAGATTTTCCAGGAGCGCGGCAAAAAAGCTCCCGATGCTTTGCTGATGCTGGGCAGTTGCTGGGAAAAAATGGGTGAAAAAGATATGGCCAGAGCCAGTTGGAACAACCTGATAGCAGATTATCCGGCAGATGAACTTGCCGTTTCTGCCAAATACAAATTGAGTAAACTGGAGAAAAAATAAATGTCATACGCTACCAGGAACACTCTTATTTTATTCGGACTCCTTATGTTTGTGATCATCTTCTCTTTATTTAATAATTATAGAGATGCCAAAAATATGAATCAAATAAAATCTACTCTGGATCAGAACATTCAGCAACTTGAATTTTTAAAAACAGCTAATCCTGATATGAAAGACGAGGAGATTTTCTCTCAATCACTTGCCGAACTGGAACAGCGAGTGAAAAATGAGAGTAAACTTCTGGCTCGAGATAATAATCCGACTATCACTTATTCATACCTGTTGGATATCTGCGAAAATTACTGTCCCAAACTGAAATTCGATTTCAAATTTATCAATAAAGGTCAGGTAGAAACTTCATTTTACAATGAGTATTCGATTATCGGTGCTGGTCCTATTCAAGCACTCTATACTTTCATCTATCAACTCGAAAACCAGTTTATGCTTTATGTGGTAGAATCACTGAAATTGTCCGGGCTCGAAAATGATACTGAATTTCCGAAGAGTTACGTATACTTCACTTTGGTCGTCAGAGCATATTATGAAGAAAACATGTTGGATGTTGGAGATATCCCATTCCGCTATTTAAAGTATCGTACGCTTTCTAACAATCCATTTGTACCAGGAATTCACGGCCCGATCCCCAGTGAATATGAAATGAAATTTGTCGAAACCGATGCTTGTGATCTTATTGGTTTAACTTTAGATAAAGCCTTCCTGCTGGATAGAAATGGAAAAATCTATGTACTGAAACCGGGTGATAAAGTTGCTTATGGCTATCTCGATTATATAGACTGGGATAAGCAGGTTGCTATATTTATGATAAATAAAATCGGAGTAAGCATGAAAAAGACCATGACTTTAAGGTATTATGAAGATTAATAAAATAATAGAAAATAGCCTAAAGGATAAAATTATGAAGAAGCTATTTTTTCTGCTGATTTTGATGCTTTGTTCAGGATTGTGCCTGTCACAGGGAACATATCAGGATCAATATCAGGAATTTGATGAAGAAGAGTATGAACCGGAAGTTAACGAGTATTCTCCCCGAGAGATAATCAGCATTTCCAGGACTACAAATCTGGTTGCTGCCATTCGGGCATTGGAAGTCATCTCTCTTCAATTTGAAAACAAAAAGATCGTTAATATCAGCACTAACAATAATCCCATTGGCTTTCCAATTAATCAGATGTATTGGAAAGACGCTCTGAAATTGCTGGCAAAAGTCAACGGCTTCAACCTGGAAGAACGTCCGGGGGCGTATATTGTTTCGGATGAATCAGCCTACAAAAGTATGGACCAATCAGGCATTCCGGGTACGGGAATGGTTTCCGAAATAGTTACACCTCGCACGAAACAGGTAAGAATAAGTTCCATCTTCTTTAAAACAGATAAGACTCTCTCTCGTGATATCGGTATCGATTGGTCAACTCTGCTGCGCGGAAATGTGAATGCCAACGTCAATTTCTCCGGAGCGAATAAAGTTAGCGATGATATTTTCAAAGCCAGCCTTACTCATAATTTTCAGAGTGGTGACGTGATCATCCAACTTAATGCTCTCTTGCGAATCTTGGAACAATATCAGAAAGGATCTGTTGTAGCCAGACCGACCGTTACAGTGATCTCCGGCAAAAAGGGCTATATCCAGGTTGGACAGGATTTTTCGGTGAAATCTCTGGATGATGCGGGAAATACGACTGAGCAGTTTTTCACCACCGGGATCATCCTGGATGTAACACCTCGAGTAATAACTATCGACGACCTGGAAGCGATCAATCTGGAAGTGATGGTTGAAAAAAGCAGCGCACTTCCCGGAGCTGTATCCACTGTGATCAACAAAAGCCAATCTACGACGAATGTAATTCTATTTAATGGCGAAGAAACCGTGATCGGTGGATTATTCGATACAGACAGGCAATCAACCCGGGCTGGGATTCCTTTTTTAAAAGACCTGCCCTGGTGGGTTTTTGGGTTGCGTTATATCTTCGGCTATAATAGTTGGTCGTCCATCACAAACGAAATGATCATTGTTTTGAAGGCAGAGATCGTGGACAACCTGGAAGACAGGATAATCGAAGGAAAACCGTTGAAAGATGAAATGGATAACGAAAAAAACGAATTTGAGAAAGCCAAAGAGATTTTCGATTATAAATAGGTTATCCGGACCGAAACTCTTCGGCGAAACTGCTCAAAACGATTAGGAGTGTTCTGCAGAAAAAGGATTTATGATGAAATATATAAAGTTCGGTTTTTTATTAGCGGTGTTAATCGCTCTCATACTCAGTTGCAGTGAAACTACTGCTCCGGAATTGGGTGATGTTCCGACGAATCTGGAGATTGAAGTTATTTCTGTGAACAATATCAGGTTAACCTGGCTTTACAACAATGTTTCCGGTGATACGATCACTTTTCATATTGCCAGAAAAGTGGGTGCCGGAGATTGGAATGAAAGTTTTGATGAGGTTGATGAAGACACTTTCGAATATATTGATGATAACATTAATACTGCATCAAATTCTGTTTATGCCTACAAAATCAGATATTATAATAAATCCGAAAACAGTTTTTCAAATTACTCCGAAGCTGTAGCCTATTTTTCAGATTTTACAACGCCGACAGATCTGGTTATCATTCAGAATTCACAATCTGCTCTAACCCTTTCCTGGACAGATAACTGCATTGGTGAAGAAGGCTATCGCATCGATAAAAAGATAGGAGATGGTAATTGGAATACAAAATATCTGGAACTGCCTGAAAACACGATCTCAGTCACCGATAACGTTGCCTTATTCGATACTTTGTATTACCGGATTTATGTTTTCAGTGGAAAATCAACCTCGAATTCGATTCAGGATACAATTTTTCAAACCCTGTCTGCTCCCAGCGACCTGAGCACTTATCTTTTGGATGATAATAAGATCCGCTTGAACTGGATCGATAATTCCAATCAGGAGGATGGTTTTTACATCGACCGCAAAGTTGGCGGATTGGCCTGGATTACCGAATACGACTCTGTAGATAGCAATGTGACAACTTATATCGATGATATTTTATATCCCTGCGGAACGATGGTTTACAGAGTTCGAGCTTATTATGATCAGTTCACTTCCAACTATTGTGCAGCAGATACGATCAACGTGAATCTGAGCATTGTGGGTGAACTTACCACTAACGGTTCTGCTTTGGAAGTCAGCATGTCCGGTTGGAATGCATTTGTGGCAGATAACTATTTCGGACTTGCTGTGATCGATTGTTTTAATCCAAACAATCCATTATTGATCACTTCCTATAATCTGGCCGATAGAACACTCTCCTCATCCATTGTGCAGAATTTTGCTTACGTTGCTACTCATTCCGGAATTAACACACCAGGAGTAGTGCAAAAGATTGATATTACAGTTCTTGAAGAACCGGTTTTAGTGGATTTTACCAATGTTCCGGGAATTCCCAAAGATATCTGCGTTGATGGTGATTATGCCTATATTGCCGGTGGTGAAGACGGTTTATCTATAGTTTATATTGCCGGCTCAAATCTCTTCACTCTTTCAAATTATCCGATGAATGATGCCAGGCATGTATGCATTGAAGGCAGTTTCGCCTTTGTTGCAGATGGTTTGAACGGAATGAAGATCATTAACGTTCTCGATCCTCAGAATCCTGTGTTAATCTCTCAGATAACAACCAGCGGCATCACAAATGATGTCTGTGTGTCGGGAAATTATGCATTCCTGGCAGATGGCGAAAACGGTTTAAAAATACTCAATATTTCCAATATATATTATCCATATATCATAACAACGCTCAATACGGGCGGTTTTGTTTATGGCGTTTATGCAGAAGATAACTATGTTTATGTCGCAGATAAAGAAAAAGGATTCTATGTGGTCGATTATTCAGCTATTTATACCGCTTTTATTCTTGGTCATATAGAATTGAATACTGAACCGATTTCCGCTTTTTTGAACGGAAGTTATGTCTATATCACAGATAATGAAGGATTAAAAATAATCCAGGTTAAACCTTAAAAAAAGGGGATGCTATGAAAAAGCTTTTTGTAATTTTTTTGTTGTTTGTTCCGCTAATTGTCTTTGCACAGACAAATATTCCGGCAGGGCCCGTGAGTGGTGTATGGACTTTGGCAGGCAGTCCGTATATGGTTAATGGGGAAATCCAGATCCAGTCGGGCAGCCAACTGATCATCAACCCGGGAGTTAGTGTGTACTTCACCGGTCACTACAAATGCATTGTGAATGGCAGACTATCAGCTGTTGGCGGTGAAGGAGCAGATCAAATCTTATTAACAGCCCAGAATGCGACAACCGGCTGGCATGGATTGCGCTTTATCGATACAAACGTCAATGGACAGGATTCTTCCAAGGTTGTTTACTGTGTCTTTCATTACGGAATTGCCTCCGGCACAGGTTCAGATTATCAGGGTGGAGCAATCTATTCCGATAATTCGTCCGATCTGTTAATTAGTCACTGTACTTTCGAATATAACTCGGCGACAACCGGCGGAGCGATTTACCTGGAAGATTCAGATATTGTGATCTTAAATACTGTAATTACAGATAACACAGCCTCAGGTGCCGGTGGTGGTATTTATTTGAATAACTCAGATATTTACATGAGTAATGCCGAAATTACGAATAATACTGCCTATTACGACGGAGGCGGAATCAATTGTTTCAATTCCGATCCGGTTTTGGATTACGTTCTGCTCGCCTATAATCAGACCCAATGGAACGGGGGCGGGATTTCAGTTTATAATTATTCTGATCCGGAAATCACCAATGCTACGATCAGCAATAATACAGCATATCAAGCCGGGAGTGGAATTGCCTGCTTATACAATTCTACTGTTAATTTGATGAACAGCATCTTGTGGGGAAACAGCATTTATCAAATATTTTCCTCCTCCACCGGTATTGTCACGATCAATTATACTGACGTTCAAAATGGTCTGCAGGGAATTCAGACGACTACCGGGGCTGTGATAAACTGGCAAACCGGAAATATCACTCTGGATCCTGAATTTGTGGATCCCGCCTTATTGGATTTCAGCTTGAATTCCACTTCACCCTGTATCGATGCCGGTAATCCCGATCCGATTTACAACGATCCTGATAACAGCCGTAGTGATATGGGCGCTTTTTATTTCGAACAATCCGGCATCAAAGGAACCATCACTTTCTCGGGAGGTTCGCCCGGCAATGTTCAGGAAGTGATCATCACAATAACCGGTACTTCAAGCGCAACTACTTATCCAAATATTAACGGTATTTATTTTGTGACTTTAGATCCGGGCACTTACACCGTGACTGCCACCTATGAAGGCTTTACTGCCAATCCGCTGAATTATCCAAACCTGGTGCTGGGTGCAGGTGAACTGATCACCGGGATCGATTTTGAAATGACGCCACCCATTCCCGGTTCCATCATTGGCACAATCGATGTGATAGGAACAGGAGAGATATGTGATGTGGTCATTTCTGCCGGAGATGTTACTACTAATCCATATTATGTAGTTCTTGATGACTATTGGGAATATGAGCTCGAATTACCCTCCGGGTTTTGGGATGTGACCGCTTCTCTGGAGGGATATAATGATTCCACTTATACCAGTGTTCCTGTTCAACCTAACATGATTACAACAGGTATCGATTTTATTTTACACCCAATTTCTTATATCGGCTACATTGAAGGAACAATAAGTTTGCGGGGTGGAACAGGTATCGTGGAAAATGTAGCTGTAACGGCAGATACAGTTTCAGTTCATCCTCATGCCAACGGATACTATCTTATGGAAGTAGTGAATGGCATTTACGATGTTTCTGCTTCATTGGATGGCTATGCAACTTATACAAAACAGAATGTATCTGTGATTCCTAACTTCACAACTACCGGCATCAATATGACACTTCTGCCCTGGTCCATAATTCCTGGTACGCAATTCACTATGACCGTTTTCATCACGGCTTCTTTGGATGGAAAATTCGTGACAGGTATCAACAGCAACCAGTTGGGAGCCTTTGGTCCGGGTGGAGAAACTGATTGCCGGGGCGTGGCAACCTGGGAAGCAGGAAATCACATTTTATGGGATACGGAATATCACTATTGGGATTTGCCGGGATATTGGTATTTAACTATTACCGGTAACAATAATTCTGGAGAAATTATCGATTTTAAAATGTACGAAACAACTACAGACAGCATTTATGATTGTAATGAATCGACTGTCTTCTCCGACAACGTCCTGATTTCCATGGATCAGACATATCCGTCTCCCATAAATACAATGGAATTCGATCTGATCCAGGACTGGAACTGGATATCATTCAACCTGCATCCGGCCACAACTTCTACTGCCACACTATTTAATTCACTCATTCCGGATGATATCAATCAAATCAAAAATCAAACCCAGTCATACACCTATTTTCCTGCTTTGGGAGCCTGGGTTGGCGATCTAACGAATATCTCGGATGGAGATGGTTTCCTGGTAGATATGATCAATCCTTTCAATACCTTCCAATTTAGCGGACAAAGAATCAATTCCATCATTAATCCGATCGGATTGACAACAGGCTATAATTGGATCGGTTATTATCCAACTACAAATATAACGGTTGAGAATGCTTTGATCAGTATTAGCGCCCAAACTCAACTTATCAAGAATCAAAACCATTCCGCTACTTACACAGGAGCAAATTGGGTTGGCGATCTGACAATATTGAAACCTGGCGAAAGTTATAAGATCAACATGCTGGGAGCAGCAGTTCTCACATATCCCGGCTCAGCAGCCTTCGGCACTACCCGAGAAGACGAAATGATGATTCCAACCGGTTGGGATTTGCTGACCGGTACGAAAGAAAATATGATCTCCATGGCAGATATCAGCCTGAATGAAATCGAACTAAATGATCCTGCCTCCTTTGCTGTTGGGGTGTTTGATGAAAATGGACAATGCCGTTCGGTGGGAAAATGCGAATCTGATTTCTGGTATTTTACCATTGTAGGAAATGAAGCCGGAGATAATCTGCACTTTAGCATTTTAGATCTGAATTCACACAAAACCTATGACAGCGATTTCAATTTTGCCTTTGCCGCAGATGAGGTTATGGGCTGGTATAACGATCCGATAGAAATCAAATTTAATTCTGATACTCCGCAAGTACCTGCTGCTCTTTCTTTAAATCAAAATCATCCCAATCCTTTTAATCCATCGACTTCAATTATGTATTCTATTCCTGCCGATGGTGAAGTGGAACTTTCAATTTATAATCTGAAAGGACAACTGGTTACAAATCTGATCAAATCACAGCAGACTGCCGGAAATTATTCCGTTGAGTGGAATGCTGAAAATCACAGTTCGGGAGTATATTTCTATAAATTATCTTTTGGCGATCAATCACTTGTTAAAAAGTGCATCATGCTGAAATAAAATGAAAAAGTATATTTTTATACTGAGCATTTTTTGCTTTAGTATCTTGCTGAATGCTGATCCACCTGACTGGCAGCAGATCACAGGAACTCAGTATTCGATGGTGACGATAGCGCAAATAACTTTCTTTGGAAACCCATTTCAGAGTGGCACAACCAATATGGCGGGGGCATTTGGTCCCGGCGGAGAAACGGACTGTCGTTCCTTAGGACTGTGGCAAAATCCAAATCCGCCTTATGATGGTTATTGGTATTTCACGATCGTGGGAAATTTGAACGGAGAAAACATCACCTTCAAAATTTATGATGAAAATACTGATGCGATTTATGATTGCGGTGAATATCTTGTCTTCGATAATAATGCCACGATCGGTTCTCCCACCGATCCTTACCAATTGAGTGTGCAGGAAAGTTCGATCAGTGGAAATGTGAGTCTTATCACCAACACACTTCCAGCCGGTAATATTTTGGATGTCGAAGTAGAATGTGATGGAATTGTCGTGAATCCGAATGCGAACGGTGATTATAATATTGTACTGAATTCCGGTATTTACGATGTAACCGCTTCCCTGTCCGGCTATACAACTGTGATCCTGGAGGATATTGTTCTGCAGGGTAACCAGGGTGTGAATAATGTTGATTTCACTTTGATCGACTGGGAACAGATCGGCGGCACGCAATACAGCATGATAGTGATGGCCACTGCCAGTATTTCCGGAAATGAAATTTCAGGTGGTATTGGAAATATCTTTGCTGCTTTCGGTCCCGGCGGAAATGATGACTGTCGGGCAATCGCCAGTTGGCAGGAACCGAATCCGCCTTATTGGGACGGATACTGGTATTTCACCATCGTCGGTAATACGGAAGGCGACGAAATTTCTTTCAAAATTTACGATATTGATTCCGATACAATTTATGATTGTTTCCAGGTTTTAGAATTTACCAACAATGCCACTATCGGCAGCCCGGAAGAACCTTTTGAAATAACCGACGGCATGTTTCAGGAATTCGATCTGGTGCAAAACTGGAATTGGATTTCTTTTAATCTTCATCCGGAAGATAATTCTATTTCCACAGTTTTTGCTCCTTTGGGAAATAATATCTACCAGATCAAGAATCAAACGCAATCGGCTATTTATTATGGATTATCCGGAGTTTGGATAGGAGATCTTACCCAGATAGTTGACGGCAAAGGTTATCTCGTTAAGATGATCAATGCTTACAGCTCTTTCCAGGTGGAGGGCATTCCCATCGATACATCTACCCCAATTCCGCTTTCTGCCAATTGGAACTGGATAGCTTATTATCCGCAAGCTTCATTGCCAATTGCAGCTGCTTTGGCTTCCATCGAAAATAACGTTTACCAGGTAAAAGATCAATCTCATTCGGCAATTTACTATTCTCCTCCTGGTGTTTGGACTGGTAATCTGGAGGAAATGCAGCCGGGAACAGGTTATAAAGTTTTTATGAATGCACCCGACGACTTGATCTACGCTCCATCAGAAATTGAGATGTTCGATGTGGAAAGAGAAATTCCCATGTTTGATCCTCCTGCCTGGTCACCGATCACCGGTACGGAATTTTCTATGGTTGTGATGGCAGCTGTTACTTTTGATGGTGAGGAGTTTGCAGCAAGCGGCGACAACATGATCGGTGCTTTTGGACCGGGTGGAGAAACTGATTGCCGCAGTGTCGCCGTGTGGCAGGTACCAAATCCACCTTATTACGATGGATTCTGGTACTTTACAATTGTAGGCGATACGAACGGCGATGAAATTTCTTTTATGCTCTACGATGAAACATCCGATGCTATCTATACTTGCGATGAAACAATCAGTTTCGATGATAATGCAACTCTGGGGCAACCGGATGATCCTATGATGCTAACTTGTGGAATTTCGGGTGTGAATATTTTAATAGTTCCAAATACAGATTTAAATTTGAATGTATATCCCAATCCCTTTAACCCGAATACCACTATTTTGTTCGATATTAGCAACGAACAAATCGAATTGGCAATTTTCAATTTGAAAGGTCAAAAAGTGAGAACTTTTTCAAATCACCAAATCATCCAATCACCAAATCACCAAATTATTTGGAACGGAACAGACCAAAACAATCAACCTGTTTCATCCGGAATTTATTTCGTTATATTGCAGGCAGGAAAGGAAATCAGAAGTAAGAAAATTTTATTATTAAAATAGAAAAACTTGAAAAGGCTTCTTCCGAAAATTCTTTCACTCTAATGCTGTTCTTAACTCAGCTCTTCGTTAGATTATTCGAAAGAGTTCCGAATTGTTAAGTCAAGTCCAGCAAACTTTTAATCAACATGTTGGTTCAATCGTCTCGATTGAACTATTTGTTTTGGCGGATCGTCTCGATCCATTCTATTAATAACGCTGTTCTCAAATCAGCTCTTCGGTTGAGTTAAAATGAGAGAAAATCAAATTGTTAAGTCAAATCCAGCAGTTTTTTGATCAAAGCCACAAACTGCTCAATATCTTCTTCGGTTGTATCAAAAGATGTCATCCAACGCACTTCGGAACGATGTTCATCCCACATGTAAAAGAAGAATTCTTTCTGTAACTTTGGAATGATCTCCGCTGAAACGATGGCAAACACACCATTTGCTTCGACTTTCTGCGTTATCTTAATCTGCGGAATTTCTGCAATTTTTTCTGACAGCAATTTTGCCATACGATTGGCATGAGCAGCATTCTTTTTCCAGATATCATTGGAAAGTAATGCTTCAAATTGTACTGCCATAAAACGCATTTTAGAACCGAGCTGCATTCCCTGCTTACGATAATATTTAAAGTTTTCTGCCAACTTTTTATCGAAGAATATGATAGCTTCGGCATTGACAGCACCATTCTTGGTGAGTCCAAAAGAAAGCACATCCACTCCAGCATCGGCTGTGAATTCTTTGAAACCAAGCTCTAAACTGACTGCAGCATTAGACAGTCTGGCTCCATCCATATGCAAATACATATCATTTTCATGAGCGTAGTTGGAGAGTTCTCTAATTTCTTCAATTGTATAAACCGTCCCCAGTTCCGTAACTTGTGTGATTGAGATTACTTTCGGTTGAGAGTGATGTTCAAAGCCAATCCCATACATGTGTTTTTTTATCTTCTCGATCGTCAGCTTGCCATTTTCTGTTTTTACCGGCAGCAGTTTGCAGCCTGTGAATTTTTCGGGAGCGCCGCATTCATCTTCATTAATATGAGACGTTTCTGCGCAGATGATCGAGTTGAATGATTCGGTGATATTTTTCAAACTGAGAACATTTGCTCCGGTTCCATTGAAAACAAAAAATACTTCAATTTCCGAGCCGAAATATTCTTTGATCTTCTCGATGGCTCGAGCTGTGAAATAATCGTCGCCGTAGGCAATTTCGTGTCCTGCATTTGCATCAGCCATAGCCTGCAAAACTGCCGGATGTGCACCGGAATTGTTATCGCTGGCAAAGCCGCGTTTTATTATTCTTTCCATACTTTTTCCTTTATTTCAATCTTCGGTTTGATATTTTGAGAGCGTGAGATTTTGTCAAAAATATTTTAGCAACGAACAAACATGAACAAAAAAAGTAACCCCGGATATACGCTGATGAACACTGATATTTACCGTCATTCTGACGTTTCTTGCACGCTGTTCTTTGAAAGAATCTCAGTAAAACCAGAAGTAAAGCAAAAAGCTCAGCCAAGAGATCCTTCGAGAGAAAGATTGCTGGACTCGACTTGAAAGCAAAGCGTCGAGTTGAGAACAGCATAATTAAAAAAAATCTTTGTTGAAATTCCTGTCCCGAGTAGTCCAGGCATTTTTCTTATTCGTTTTGAAAGTGATTTATTGTTACCGAATTGTCCTTACCTCAAGCCTGCGCATTGAGGCATTCCCAACATTTTAACTCATTAGTTAAATTTATTATTGACATATTATCTTTGGGGTTAATTTGTTGAATCGGAATAAGTGGAAAAAAACTGGCAAGATTTGACTTGCAGCTTTAGCGTGAGTCGAGAATTGCCAAGATTGACAAATGTCATTGTTCTCGCCCCGAGTTGCACATCGGGGCAAGTCCAATGAGCAAGACTTGGCTCGAAAATGGAGTTCGCGCCGAGAATTGCAGAACCCTTTGCAGTTTTCCTTTAACAAAGGGAAAAGAAAGAAATGCAGGAAGATAATATCAATGAATTTTCAAACTGACAAAGTTGTGTTTCTGGGTAAGTTCCAGCAGAATACCGCTTTGCAGCGTCCGCTGATCGGCAACAGTATTTCAGCTGGGTTTCCTTCTCCCGCCCAGGATTACATCGAAGAAACGCTCGATCTGAACGAATTTCTGGTGGCTCATCCCAGCGCCACTTTTTTCGTGCGGGTGGAAGGTTTTTCCATGATCAATGCCGGCATTTTCCCGGACGATATTCTCATTGTGGATCGTTCGCTGGAACCGGCTCATAAAAAAATCGTCATCGCCATCGTGGATGGAGAGCTGACTGTGAAGCGGCTCTGGCAGGAAAAGAATAAATGGTATCTGATGCCGGAAAATCCTGAATTCCCGATGGTGGAGATTACTAAAGATATGGAATTCACTATTTGGGGTGTGGTAGTGTATTCGCTGCATAAAACAGTTTAAGTACAGCGACGTTATACATCGCTTCTTTCGCAACGTACAACGTTGCGATACACCTCATTCCCAACTTTCCAGTTGGGAATGCACTAACCGAAGAAGTTTCCACTTCGCAACGCTGGCAGCAAAAGCTGCCGAGTTATTTTCTTACGAACTGGAAAGTTCGTAATTAGTAAAACCTCCCCCTGTCAAGGGGGACCGAGGGGGTTATGCCACGCGATATCTTTGCTCTGATCGACTGCAACAGCTTCTACGCTGCCTGCGAGAAGGTATTTAATCCGCATTTGATAGATAAGCCGGTGGGGATTCTTTCCAATAACGACGGCATCATCGTGGCGCTTTCGCCTGAATTAAAAAAACTGGGGATATCCCGCGGTGATGCTGCTTTCAAGATCGATAAAAACTTTATCCTCAAAAATGGAATTCACCTATTTTCTTCCAATTATACTTTGTATGGCGACATGTCCAATCGCGTAATGAAAACGCTCACTAATTTTTCGCCGGATATCGAGATTTATTCCATCGACGAAGCTTTTTTATCTCTGCAAGGCTTTGAACATCTGAACCTGACCGATTACGGCAGGCAGATCAAAAAAACTGTGTGGCAGCATACCGGACTGCCGGTTTCCGTCGGCATCGGACCCACCAAAACCCTGGCTAAAGTTGCCAACCGTTTTGCCAAAAAACATCCTTTTATCGAAGGCATCTTCGACATCACCGATCATCCCGACAAAGATAAAATTTTGCGCTGGATGGAAGTGGAGCACATCTGGGGCGTGGGCAGGCAATATGCCAAAATGCTGCGCAGCAACGGCATTGAAAATGCCTTCCAACTGGCTCAGGCTCCCGACAGTTGGGTGCTGAAAAAAATGACAATCGTGGGATTGCGCATGGTGAAAGAACTGCGCGGCATTTCCTGCCTCGATTTGGAAGAAGATATTCCTGCCAAAAAAGAGATCGTCTCTTCCAAATCATTCGGCTCCCCGGTGACGGAATTAAACGACATGCAGGAAGCCACCGCCGAATATTGCCTGCGCGCCGTGGAAAAACTGCGGGAAGAACACCAGGTCGCTTCCCAGATCACCGTTTTCATCACCACCAACCGCTTTAAAAACGAGCCGCAATATGCCAATTATGCCACCGCCCGTCTGCCTCTTCCCTCTGCTTATTCTCCCGATTTTCTGCACGCTGCCGCCACGATCATGAAAAGAATTTACCGTTCCGGCTACAATTACAAAAAATCCGGTGTGATGATCTCCGACATCATGCATCAGAGCAAGGCGCCGCTCGATTTCTTCCAACCCTGCTACCTGGATGACAAACGCAAAATCATCATGGATTGCATGGACGAAATTAACGAAAAAATGGGCAGTCGCCAACTCACTTACGCTGCTTGCGGCATCAAAAAAACCTGGCAGATGAAACGGCAGGCGCTCACTCCAAGTTATACTACCAGTTGGGAACACATTCCAGTCGTGAAGGCAATCTGAGATGAAAAATTTTAAATGTCATCCTGAGGTTGCTTACAGCTTCACTAACGAAGGATCTATTGATTTTTCGATTAGCTTTATTTCTGATTATAAAAGAGATTCTTCCAGAGAGCAACGTGCAAGAAACGTCAGAATGACAATTACTTATTATCTAAGAATAGAAATTCAAATCCGTGAACATGCGTGCAAATCTGTGAGCTAACTAATGCAGAAACAACAAGAAATCCGCAAAATCATCCACGTGGATATGGACGCATTTTTTGCAGCTGTTTACATTCGCGATCATCCCGAAGTGAAAGGCAAACCGGTGATCTGCAGTGGACCAGCTAACAGCCGGGGTGTGGTTTCCACCTGCAATTATGAAGCGCGAAAATATGGTATTCATTCCGCCATGCCCAGCTTTCAAGCCTACAAATTGTGCCCTCATGGTATTTTTGTACGTCCCGATTTTGATCGAATTCGCGAAGCTTCCGATATCGTACGGGAAATCTTTTATGAATACTCCGACTTGGTAGAACCGGTTTCCATCGATGAAGCCTACCTGGATGTGACCGAAAATAAATTTAATAACGAAAGCGCTACCGAAATCGCCAGAGAGATCAGAAAGAAAATCTTTGAGCAAACTCAATTAACAGCATCGGCGGGAGTTTCCTACAATAAATTCCTGGCTAAGATCGCTTCCGAGATGAATAAACCGGATGGACTAACTGTGATCACTCCCCAAAAAGCTTTGGAGGTTTTAGAAAATCTTCCTATAGGAAAATTTCATGGCATCGGACAAGTAACCGAAAAAAGGATGAACTATCTGGGAATTCGCAATGGCAAAGATTTGAAAGAACGCAGTCTGAAAGAACTGACTAAACATTTTGGAAAAGTGGCGAATTTCTATTATTACATCGTGCGTGGTATCGATAACCGGCAGGTGACCACCAGCCGTATCCGCAAATCTCTGGGTTGTGAAAGAACCTTTTCCAAGGATATCGATGATGTGGAAGAAATGCTGGATGTGCTCAAAACCATTTCCCAGAAAATCGGTGGAAAAATGATTGAGAAAAAATTTAAAGCAAAAACTTTGACGGTTAAGATCAAGTATGCCAATTTTGACGTTGTGAATAGAAGTAAAACGCTGGAATTGCCGTTCGATGATGATAAGATCATGCATCACATCGGACGTAAGCTTCTGCTGCAGGCTCTGGGACCGAAATGCAGCATACGGCTTTTGGGTCTGGCAGTCAGTAACCTGGTGTGGCTGGACGATGAAAGCAACAAACAGCAGGTGCTGCCGTTCTTTGAAGATACGGAATTAGTGGTGGGAGAGTGAATTACTCCACCTTCCGAACGGCTGAAAGACCTTCGGAACGGTGAAGAGTAGTAATTGGTGTATTGGTCATTGATAGTTAGAAAACGGATTTCGGACTTGACTCGCTAATTCGGAATTCTTACCGGTTTCTTGATAAAAGAAGTGAGTCGAGGATGAAAGGCCAACCGTTGCTAAGGTTCTCCATTTCTCGTTCCCAAAGCCCTCTTTGGGAACGCAAATTCAAATGAAACTCAGTTTCGTTTACTCACCTTGGCTTTTCCCTATCTTTATCGCTTCGCTTTAATAGAGGAAATATAAGATGGTGAAGAAAGAAAATTTATATTTTTCATTATAACCGTTCCGAAGGTTCTGCGACCGTTCGGAAGGTGGTATTTCAAGGAGATTATATGTGTGGAAGATTCGCTTTATACAGCAGTTTCAGCGCGATCAAGGAATATGCTGATATTCTGAATGAAATCGAAGACCTGGAAGCAAATTACAACTCAGCTCCAGGTCAGATTATCCCAATTATCATGCTGCAGAAAAAGAAGAAATACCTGAAACCGGCAAAATGGGGGTTGGTTCCTTTCTGGACAAATAATCCTAAGATTGGATCACATTTAATAAACGCCAGAGCTGATTCCGTCGCGATTAAACCCAGTTTTAAAGCTGCTTTCAAATACCGCCGCTGCCTGATTCCTGCCAACGGATTCTACGAATGGCGCAAAAATAATAAACAACCATTTTACATAACCTTGAAAAACAGCGAACTTTTCACTTTTGCGGGACTCTGGGAAGAATGGTACCATCCGGATGGAACATTGCTGCGAACTTGTTCCATTATTACAACCGAACCGAACGAGATCATGCAGGAAATTCACGACCGCATGCCGGTGATCCTTTCGCCCAAAGCAGAAGAAAAATGGCTTGTGCAAAACGATCAAAAAAAACTGCTCGATCTGTTGATACCTTTCGACAGCAAAGAAATGCAGATGCATCCGGTTTCCAAAGCTGTGAATTCCTACAAAAACAATGATTCGCAGTTGCTGAAGGAAGTGTGAAATAGTCACTGGTCATTGGTAAGCTGGTCATTGGTAAATTAATTTTAGGACTTGACTTTACGGGAGTGTACGACAGTCGAGTTAAGAATGATAAAAGTTTACCTATTCATTTTCCAAATTTCTTTTGACATCAATCCATTCAAATCCAGAATCATTCCATAAAGAAAAAGAGGAAATATGGAACAACAAAACCAGGATTGGCTGAAACTTGATAATGCCGCAAAAATTTATCCGGCCAGTTCCAGTACAAAATCTCCAGCTCAATTTCGCTTGAGTGTGACACTCACATCTCCGGTCAAATTTGACATCCTGCAAAAAGCCTGGGAAAGTATGATCAAACGCTGTCCTTATTTCCAGGTTTATCTGCGCCGCGGCTTTTTCTGGTATTATCTGCAAAGACATCAAAATATTCCGCCCATCGAGTTACTTGATCCGGTTCCGGTTTCCATCTTTCAGCTTAAACGCAAAACCACCCATCTCATCAGGATCGGAGTGCGGGAAAACACGATCGCCTTGGATTTTTCGCACATCATCACAGACGGCAATGGCGGGATGAGATTTATGCTGGCTCTGATCTATGAATATTTACGATTGACCGGCAGCAAAATTGAAAAATTAAAAGAAATTCCTTATCCTGATGAAGAACCTTCACCGGAGGAATTCGAAGATGCTCATCGTAAGTTTTTCCCGGGAAATCTCCCACAACCGGAATCCCTTTCCTCTGCTTTCCATATTTCAGGTAAACCATTGGCCAATAATAATTTCAATCTCATATCAGGAAAACTGCCACTTGATAAATTCCTTAATTTAGCAAGAAAAAATCAGGTTTCAACTACAGAATATTTAACCGCTTTATATATATTCAGTTTGATGGAAATCTCCCGGCAAGAATCAAGCAAGAATAATCTGAGAAAATCCGTCATCAGAATGCAGGTTCCAGTGAATATGAGGAAATTTCATTCTTCTCAAACAATGCGGAATTTCTCACTTTATGTGTCTCCGGAAATCGATCTGAAACTGGGAAAATTTTCTTTTGAAGAAATCCTGAAAAAAGTTTACCATAGCATGCAAATTCAAATAGACAGTAAAGAACTGGGAAGACAGGTTTCGCGTAATGTGGGTGGAGAACTAAATCCTTTTGTTCGTGCAGTTCCCTTATTTCTGAAAAATTTATATATGGCTGATCTTTACCGGAGATTAGGCGAAAAATGCTATTCTGGTGTGCTTTCAAATTTGGGGCCAATTGCAATACCTGATACAGCAAAACAATTCATCAAGGCATTTGATGTGATGATCGTGCCGAATCATGGAATGAAAAAGAGTTGTGCAGTTCTTTCATTTGGAAATGAATTGCTCATAAATTTTTGTAGTGTGGTGGAAAGCAGAGAACTGGAAAGACTTTTCTTTACAAAACTGGTAGAGTCTGGAATTCCCGTCTCTGTGAGGGAGGTTTGATTTATGCCGATTTGTAAAAAATGTGGTGTTGAGATTGAGGACAAGCTCTCATTTTGTCCGCTTTGCAATGAACCAGTAGAAAATAAAAAAAAGATAAAACCTGAAGAGAAAATTGCTGATATTCCCCAGCTTGAAAAACCTGTGGTTCAGCATCCCTGGTTAATTGAATTATTCTCTTTTTTCTCGGCGGCAGGAGCGATTATTGTAACTGCTGTAGATTTTGCTTATGGCGCAGATCTCACCTGGTCGCGCATTCCACTGATCTCGATAATTTTTGCCTGGCTGTTCATTTTTCTCATTCACCATCTCAGCAAGAGACCTTACTTGCTTGTTTCTTTGGAGATGATCAATTTCTTCATTTTTCTCTGGTTTCTGGATCGTTTCATCCCGGTTTATTCCTGGTTTTCCAGTTTAGCTCTCCCCATTATTCTGGTTGTAGGAATTCTTTTTCTGCTGGTCATTCTCTGGATCAGATCATTTAAACTTTCCATATTTTTATCACTTTCGGTCGGCACATTGGCTATCGGTATTTTCCTGCTTTGTTTGGAAGTGATCCTAAATAGATTTCACCAGGAATATATATTTATCAGCTGGTCGCTGGTCGCCTTTGCCTGTATCCTGCCGGTCAGCGGATTCTTTGTATATTTTCAATTCAGGATCAATAAAAAAGGCTCGGAATTGAAGAAGTATTTTCATATATAAAAACTCACCCCTGCTATCCCCTCTCTTCTTTTCAATAGAGGGGATCATAAGGAACCGTAGAAAGAATTTTCAGAAAAATAATGATTCGAAATTCTCCTCTTGAGAGGAGTACCTGACCACTTTCGAGTGGTAAGGGGAGGTGTGTTTACTCTCATTCCTAAACTCCGTTTGGGAATGTATGTGTATTTGAAACTCTGTTTCAGATCAATCAGCAATATTAAGAGAAGATTTTTTCTTTTGACACCCAGACCCTACAATCACAAATTCAAATCCAATAAAAGAAAGGAATAGAAATGAGCTTTGCCCTGCCCTCCCCAAAGGAGAGGGTGAAGATTTTATGAATTGTTTTTCCTTCTCCCCCGGAGAAGGTGGCTCCGAACACTTTCGGAGACGGTTGAGGCAATTTGAATTTAAAAAATATATTATGGAACAATTATGAACGAAATAAAAGACAATCAAATCTACCGCCAGTTGCAAAAACATCTCGATAATTTTCCAATTGGATTTCCCGCCACCAAATCCGGTGTGGAGATCGAAATCTTAAAATTCTTATTCAATCCGTTGCAGGCTAAGATCGCTTCCTGCCTGAATCTGGCTCCCAAAAGACCGGGCAAAGTTCAGCAGAGATTACAGGAGCGTTTCGACCTTGAAATGACCGAGCAAGAAATGACCGATCATCTGCATGAAATGTTCATGAACGGCTGCCTGGAACGTTCCGGCAAAGAAGGTTCTTTCCGTTATTCCAATGCCATGCTGGCTATCGGTATGTTCGAATATCATGTGGATCATCTTACACCGGAATTCATAGAAAATATGAATAAATATTTCGATGAAGCTTTTGCAGAAGAATTTCACAGAACCGGTGTTCCACAGTTGCGCACCAGCCCGCATATGAAAGCCATTGCACCCGAGCATAAGATCGCGACTTATGACGATATGCGACATTACGTCAAAAATGTGGAAAAACCGATCCAGGTGGCAAACTGCATCTGCAAACAGGGTGAAGCGATGCTGGGAAAACCGTGTAAACAAACTGACGACTACGAATTATGCTTGATCTTCGGCAGCAAAAATTATGCTGAACGTGAGCAGGTGAGAGAAATTTCCAAAGAAGAATGTCTGGCGATTCTGGACAGAGCAGAAAGAGAAGGTTTGGTTTTGCAACCGGGAAATACGATGGAACCTTTCGCCATCTGCATCTGCTGCAGTTGCTGCTGCGGTGTGCTTACCGCTGCCAAACATTTTCCCGAACCAGCCAAACTATTTGCGACAAATTATTTCGCCGAAGTAATTTTGGATGATTGTATTGGATGCGGAATTTGTATCAATCGTTGCCAGATGGAAGCGATCACCATTGATAACAAAAAAGCAATTATCGATCTGGGACGCTGCATCGGCTGCGGTTTGTGCGTGACCACCTGCCCCACCAAAGCTATGAAATTGATCAAAAAAGCTGAAGAAACTATTCCACCCAAAAACACGGCAGCGCTTTATATGAAAATCCTGCAGAAGAAATTTGGTAAACGTCGGGAAATGATGAAAATGCTGAAGACGTTGCTGGGATAGATGAACATCGACTCGTAAGGAACGACGAGTCGAAGTGAATCTCAATTTGCTTCGAGTCGTCGTCATGCTTCCTTACGACTCGAATAATTCGGAAGCGAGCTATTTTATTTGACATCAAATCAGAGAAGTAGCATTTCTGCGATGTTAAAAGTGTGTATATAAATGGTTTTTTATTTGCACAAGATTAGTTCTTTTTTATTTGTATTTTTCTCCTTCCTAACTTTCCAGTTGGGATGGAAATTATCAGTGAAGCTTCCGCTTCGCAATTAAAGCAGCGAAAGCTGCGGAAATCAGTGCACTCCGCAGCAGAAGCTGCGGTATGAGAGAAAAAAATCAGTGCATCCCGAAGCAGAAGCTTCGGCATGAGATGAAGGAGTTGATAATGAAATTCCTGCAAAAAATATTTCGTCCGGTCCTGATGAAAAACTTGATCCTCTATAACCTGTTAGTAACTCTTTCCGTGATAATAATCTTTTTCATCTTGTTCATCGCCATTTCACTTGTCCTGCTTATCGTTGCCACAACTTATGCTTCGCTCAACGGACTTGCCAATTCCATGATCCTGGAAAGCCTCATTATCGCAATAGTTTTACCGATCCTGGTAGGAATTGCAGATTTCATTTTCTGCTTATTTCTATTATTCAAAAACCTTAAATTAACCAAACCTGAATTTAGTGAAAATCAGTAAGGAGAAAATCATGAAAAAAACTATTTTATTCTTAACATTCTTGCTTCTAACAGCAGTTTCGTGCGACAAGAAGTTGCATAATTAATTGTGGAGCAATGGTTTATCAAGCATTGACTTCACCTGATCTTTCACGATCAGTAGTCTACCGGAATGTGCGTTGAGAGTAATCTCGGGGTG
>JAUSOT010000080.1 GCA_030656075.1 Candidatus Cloacimonadales bacterium | reverse complement strand
ACCTCGTTCTTTTTATTGTTTAAGTTATGGGCATAACTTATTGAACAACATTAAGTTACGAGGTTTTTCCGTCAAATACTTTCTTGAACTATCTGCTTGTTTCTCAGTTACTTAAATCAAGTCGGAAAGATTAGTAATAACTAATGACATATCACTAAATAATGATATTCGGATCGGGACAATGGAATTCGGTTTGAATTTGGGAGTTAATTTCGGATTAGGCCGTTTTCTTAATCCCCAGAAATGGGGAGGTGTGATCTTGGGAGTAGCCTGGCGCCCAACCTGGCAATGGACTAACACGGTTACAACTACTACTACTGACATCTGGTATGAATTAGACAGTTTATCACCATATATTTATGATGATTTTAATTGGATTTACACCAAAGATGAAACCACCGACGAAAATACACAGTTTTCCTGGTCGGCTGTAGAATTCTCACTCGATTTTGGCGGCATCAAAGCCATGACGGACAAAATGGCCAAACGAGCTCATTTTAGATTGAACTTCATGTACATTCCACCGATCGGAGATTACAAAATGTCCATGATGTATCTTGGTATGGGAATGGTTTGGTATAAATAATCGATAGAATTTGATAGAAAGACAGGCTGCGAAAATTTCGCAGCCTGTCTTGGTTTGAGAAGAGCCTACAGCTATCGAATCAATTTCGAACAAAACTTAGTTCGTTATTGCAAGGATTTGTCATTCAGTTCCCGGCATTTTGTCGCAGTTCATCATTTTCTTGTTTCCCTGCATTTTGGAACAAGGTTTATCCTGCTTCATCCCATCTGCTTTTGCCTGTTGTTCGGGCGTCAGCACATTCCAGATAGCTTCTTGATGTTCAACCTGTTTGATGGCTATGCTTTTTTTTAGATCAAAGATTTTTCCGGTAAGTTTCTTCAATTCTTTAAAATCATGATCCTGCATTGCTTTGTGTTTATCCACTTGCAGAATGTCGATGTCGGCTTTTAACTGGATCATCTCTTTTTTGTGATTAATTTGCAGGTTTTCGATTTGTTCCTTTTGAGCATCAGTCAATTCCAATTCTGCCGGAAGCATGCCGAATCCATCACCCATTCCAGGCTGATTTTCCATATTTTCACGCATCATTCCCTGGCCATGTTCAAAGTCTTTGCCCTGGTGTTCTTTCATTCCTTCAAAGGCAGACAGCGCTGCCACAATTCCTGCTACAAGTAGTAATGCTACCATTATTCTTTTCATTTTTTCCTCCTATTGTTTTTTTTTTTTTTCCTATCCCCAACCGGTACCTGTCACGTTGTTAGGAATTCGGATTTTTTTCAGGAAATTACTTCTTCCCGCACATTATACACTGCTATTTTTTATGCCAATTTTAATATTAACTTACTTTCATTTTCTGTGTGGTGGCCCCGGCCAGTTTTTTTCGCGGTGCATATGTTCGGGCGGCTGCATCCATTTTCTGAATTTGCCAAACACCTCTTTCGCTTCTTCCGATGATAATTCTTTGCGTAATTCGATCATGGAATTGCCAATCTCTTTTTCCATCATGCTCTGCTTATAAATCAGATTGTCGATGATCGTTTGGAGTTCTTCTTCATCGATATTCTCTTTGGCGAGAGCTTTCATAAATTCATCTTTGGCCAAATGAAAATCCTCCACAAGCGGCATGCCGAGTTCTTTTCTTTTATTCATGAATTCTTCCACTTTTTCATTGTGGATCCTTTGATGAATAGGTTCAAATCTCCGGAATCTTATAAACCTGTAAACGCTTCCTCCCAGGAAAGCAATATTAAATGCTAAAGATATAAAAAGCAGAATGTTTAGAAATCGTTTTCTCACTATTCACCTCCTTCGAAGTAACTGTAGAGAGTCTCCTGTCCTAATTCCAGATTGGATGTAGTGGTTTCTGCATAAGCTTTTGTATAAGCCAGATCGCTCATCAGAATGCCGGCTACAAAAGAAATCAAAACAGATGCTGCAATAGAAAATTGCACCAGTTGCCGATGGAATCCGAATTTCACCTTTTCCTGCTCGGTTTCCCGCACAGCTGCCAAAATTCTTTGGTTCAAATATTCAGGAACTTCTTCTTCTTGATATAATGAGAGAAAGGAATTAATATTAACAATTTCCCGCAGCTCCGACTGGCAGGCAGGGCATTCTTGCAGATGATTTTGAACTTTCTCGAATTCCTGTTTGGAAAGCTCTCCATCACTGAATGCATTCAGCTTATGCGAAAATCTGCATTTCCTCTGTTTCATTTTTCTCACCTCTGCTTTTCAAGACATCATCTGTTTTCATTTCCTGCGAAATAATTTTTTTTAACTTCTTTTTCGCTCGCACCAATCGGCTGTCCACAGCGCTTTCGGAAATTTCCAAAACTGCGGCGATCTCTTTATAACTCATTTTACGATAAAACTGCATTTCCAGTATTAAGGCGTATTTTGCTGATATCTTACGGAAGGCATTTCGAACCAATTCGCTTTTCTCGTATTCTTCCTCTTCAGTTTGTTCTTCCGGCAGGTGCTCCATTTCCTCATAATTTGTACTGAATTTTTCCTGTCTTTTTCTTTTTTTTATCAGGTTCAGAGCTTTATTGTGGGCTGTTCTATACAGGTAGGAAAGCAGGGCTTCTTCGCTGATGACATCCATTTTCCGATGAAAAGCAATGAAGGTTTCCTGCATGATATCTTCGGCATCTTCTTTGTTGCGAAGCATTTTCAAAAGATAGTTGAATATCCTTTTATTTTCTTTCCTCAGGATGCTTTCAAAGTTTCTTATCTCCATTTCCCCTCAATCCATAAAAATAAGCTAACTGTCAATTTCTGACACTTTCACAATTTCCACTTCAGCTAAACAGACACCTAAAATATAATTTACCTTCGGTTTTAAAAAAATTATTTTTTCCTGCAATAAATTGCTTGCCAGAAGAAAGCTCACATTTTTTTTTGTCCAACCTGATGAGAAATAAGTTAGTTAGGAAGGTAAAATATGTCAAGAGTTTGCGATGTTTGCGGCAAAGGTGCCCAGGTCGGAAATCATAGAAGTCATGCGTTGAATGCAACAAAGAGAAAGTTTTACCCGAACCTTCAAAAGATAAGGACGGAAATTGATGGTAAAGTTCAATCTGTGAAGGTTTGTACTTCTTGCCTGAAAGGTAACAAAGTAAAAAAAGTTGTGTAACAGAGTTTCTTGGATGCATACTAAGAAAGCATGAATTTTAAACTTTTTCGAAATAAAGAAAAGACCCGTTTTGATGCTTTATTAAAAAAATAAAGACCCGGATGCGGTCTTTTTTTTTTGCCGGGAAAAAAGACTTTACGAAGATAAACTAAAAATTCAATTTGTCATAAATAAACAGGGAGTTGAATTATGGAACTGATTTTAGAAAAAATCGATTTTCCCGAGGGCTGTAATATCATTTTTGGCATGTCTCATTTCATCAAAACTGTGGAAGATCTGTACGAAGCGATGGTAAATTCCTGTCCCGGCATCAAATTCGGCCTGGCTTTCAATGAAGCTTCCGGCCCCTGCCTGATTCGCAAGGAAGGCACCGACAACGAGTTGATGGAAATTGCTGTGGAAAATCAGCGCCGTATCGGAGCTGGACACACTTTCCTGATCATTATGAAAAATGCTTTCCCCATCAATGTGCTGCCTTCCATCAAATCCTGCCGGGAAGTCGTTCAAATCTGGTGTGCCACTTCCAACCCGGTTCAGGTGATTCTGAGTAAAACAGAACAGGGAAAAGGTGTGCTGGGTGTGATCGACGGTTTTTCTCCCAGAGGGATCGAGCTGGATACCGATATAACCAATCGCAAGAAATTCCTGCTGGACATCGGTTATAAGAGATAATTCGAAAGGATTTTTATGCGCACATTTTTTGCTCTGGATCTGCCGGAGGACGTCAGGAGAAATATATCTCTGTTAATTGAGAACCTGCAAAATTCCAACGTCCGCGGCATCAACTGGGTCGCACCGGAAAATCTGCATATCACTTTTCAATTCATCGGAGATACGCAACTTCATGACATTCCTGAAATCGGCGATTTGCTGGAAAAAGAATTTCTCGCTTTAGATAAAATTAGTTTTTCCAATCCGAAGCTGGAGATCATTCCACCCAGAGAACCCAGAATCATCTGGATAAGCCTGCAAACAGAGCATAAAAATATCTTCAAGGCAGCAAGACAATTCAAAAATAAACTGCTGGAAATGGGTTATGAACCGGATAAAAAATCACTCCGATTTCATATAACTTTAGGAAGAATAAAAAAAAGATTGCCAGATTTCTTCATCCAGAAAATTTTAACTACAGAGTTAAAGATAATGGGTTTTAAGGTTTCGGAAGCGACACTTTATGAGAGCTTCCTGCGGCCTCAGGGTCCGGTGTATGAAAAAGTATTGAATTATAAATTTTAAGAAAAAAAAGGAGTGAACATGAATGCAAAAGATAAAACCTCAGCTTTGAAGACTGCTCTCAGCCAACTTGATAAACAGTTCGGCGTCGGCACGATCATGAGGATGGGAGACAAACCGAGAGAAGACGTGATGGTAATTCCTACCGGAGCGATCAACCTGGATGCAGCTTTGGGAATCGGTGGAATTCCGCGCGGCAGAGTAACCGAAGTTTATGGTCCGGAAGCATCCGGCAAAACAACTCTGGCACTACACTGCGTAGCCGAAGCGCAGAAATTGGAAGGAATTGTAGCTTTTATCGACGTGGAGCATGCTCTCGACCCGGTTTACGCTACCAGTATTGGCGTGGATACCAACAACTTGCTCCTATCGCAACCCGATGGTGGTGAACAGGCTTTGGAAATCGTGGAAACTCTGGTTCGCAGCAGTGCTATCGATCTGATCGTGGTGGATTCTGTGGCAGCTTTGGTTCCCCGGGCCGAAATTGAAGGCAGCATGGGAGATTCGCATGTGGGATTGCAGGCTCGTTTGATGTCTCAGGCTCTTCGCAAACTCACCGCGATCATCAGCAAATCAAATACATCTGTACTCTTTATAAATCAAACCAGGATGAAAATCGGTGTTCCTTCCTACGTGAATCCAGAAACCACAACCGGCGGTGTAGCTCTCAAATTCTATGCTTCCGTTCGTCTGGAAGTCCGCAAAGCAAGTTCGATCAAAAAAATTGGCTCGGATGCCGATATCATCGGGAATATTACCCGCGTGAAAATAGTGAAAAATAAGTTTGCTCCTCCTTTCAAAAAAGTTGAATTCCCTATCATTTTTGGTAAAGGAATCTCGCACATCGATATTCTCATAGACATCGCCGTTAAAAACGATATCATCAAGAAAAGCGGCTCCTGGTTCTCTTATGGTGAGACCAAGATCGGCCAGGGCGCAGACCGCGTGAAAGATTTTCTGGATGAAAATGCAGATATCCGCAAGGCAATCGAACTGGAAGTGAAGCAAATTCTCGGACTCGTTAAAGAAAAGGACGATGAAGATACAACTGAAAAGTAGATCAAAAACCGTTTTCAGCGTATCTATAGATAATGAAACCTGGGGAATCCTGCCAAACAGGATTCTCCAGTTTTTTTCATTGCATCCGGAAAGTGAAAATGAGCTTTCCCCCGATAAAAAAAATGAATTGATCTTAGAGATCGAAAAATATTCCTGGGATAAACTGCTCAACTTTCTCACCTACCGGGAACGCTCCGTGTGGGAATGTTCCGACTATTTGAAACAACTCCCGTTACATCTCAGCCTGATCGATAAACTGATCCAAAAAGCAAAACAAAGCAGCTTTTTGGATGATGAGCGGTTTGCCGAAATGTATGTTCTGGATCTGATCGCCAAGAACCGCTCCGGAATGCAAATCCGTTCAAAGCTGATTGAAAAGCATATCAGCGAAAATATTATTGAAAAAGTTTTCACCGAGTATTTTTCAGAAAAGCAAAGTGAACAGATTCTTTCAGCCAATTTTCGGAAAGCCATCAACAGATTTCATAGCCTTCCTGCCGAAAAAAGAAAAGAAAAAATCCTGAACTATTTGACCGGAAAAGGCTTTTCTTACAGTGAAGTTAAAAGGAAATTAGATGAAGAAGGGTGTTGAAGAAGAAAAAATAGAAAATCGAAACCTTCCGAACGGTTGGAAATTGAATATTAAAAATTGTAGATTGAAGATTGAGGATTTGCAGGATTTAACTCGCAGCAAAGCGTGAGCCGAGAACTGCTGGGAACGAAGATTGAAGATTGAGAAAATGAAAATTATACAAACTCCGCTCGTGTCATTCTGAGCAGTCATCCTGAGCGTAGTCGAAGGACGAAGGACGGAGTTTGTGAAGGTGAATAAATTTGAAAAAACACATTTATAAAGAAATCGTCGTTCCAGCCAGGCTCGCGGCTGTTTGGAATGCCTGGACAGTGAAAGAAGAACTTACCAAATATTTTGCACCGGAAGCTGAAATTGAAATGAAGCTCGGTGGCAAATATGAAATGTATTTTCTGTTGGATAATCCCAAAGGTTCCCGAGGTGGAGAAGGTAACCGCATTCTCAGTTTTGTACCGCAGAAAATGCTTTCTTTCGAGTGGAATGCACCACCGCATTTTCCCAAGGTTCGTAAAGAGAAAACCTGGTGCGTTCTCTTTTTTGATAAACTCGATTTGAATTCTACCCGAATTAGGTTCTATCATCTCGGCTGGCAGGAAGGCGAAGAATGGGATAAGGTGTATGATTACTTTCAGAAAGCCTGGGATTCTGTTCTCGGTAATTTGAAGAAGTATTTTGAAAATAAATAAGTGTCATCCTGAGGTAACTTACGGCCTTGCTTCCGAAGGATCTCGTGGAATAATTTTCAGCTTTGCTTTTGTTTAACGGCAGAGATTCTTCCTGAGAACAACGTGCAAGAGACATCAGAAAGACAAGTTGTCATTCCCATGAAAGCTTGTCTCCAACTTGATTGGAGATGGGAATCTATGAGTTAAATGAAATCCCCACTTACGTGAGGATGACAAAATAATTTTATAATTGAGTATGAATCTTGTGCCCCAGCCCCAGCTTGGCAATGCAAAAGGAAAAAAAATGAAAAAAGAAAAAATAATCACCGTTTCTGAAATCGTCAGCCAGCTGCACAAAATCGCTCATCCCGGCTTGGCTTTCGAATGGGATAATGTTGGATTCCAACTGGGAGACGGCAGCCAGGAAGTTAAGAAAATCCTGCTCACTTTGGACGTAACCGAAAATGCCATCGCAAAAGCCATCAAAGAAAAAGTCGATCTGATCATTTCCCATCATCCATTCATTTTCAAACCGATCAAGAAGATCACCAATCCACTCTACCTGAAACTGATCAAAAATGACATCGCTGTGTTTTGTGCTCACACTAATCTGGATGTGATCAAAAAAGGTGTGAATTCAGCCTTGGCAGCCAAACTCGATTTGCAAAAGGTGGAATTTCTTTCTGCTGAATCGGGAGCTTCGGTGTATCACGTGGCGGTCTATGTTCCTTCCGATAGTATGGTGGAAGTTGCCAATGCTGTTTTTGCTGTCGGCGCCGGCATTATCGGAAATTACAGCAATTGCATGAATGACTACGAAGTCAGTGGTCAATTCATGCCCATCGAAGGCAGCAACCCGATCTTGGGAACGCAAGACAAGTTGGAAAAAATCGTGGAACGGAAATTGGAATTTTTTGTAGATTCTTTTAAGCTTTCCAAAGTCATTGATGAGATGAAGAAAGCGCATCCCTATGAAACTCCGGCTTATACTGTTGATCTTCAGGAGAAACCGAATATAAATTACGGTTTGGGAATGCTGGGTGAACTTCCCCAGAAAATGAGTTTGATCGATTTTGCCGGATTCGTGAAAACCCGCTTGAAAGCACCTTTCGTAAAACTTTGGCCGGCAGATAAAAAGAAAAATATGCTCATCAAAAAAGTGGCTGTTTGCGGCGGCAGCGGTAGTTCTTTGATCTCACAAGTTTACGGCAGAGCCGATGTGCTGGTTTCGGCTGATTTTACCTATCACACGATTTTGGACAGCCGTGTTCCACTCATCGATGCCGGGCATTTCTACACCGAAAATCCGGTGCTACAGAACTTGATAGAAATGCTGCAGGAATTTGAATTGGAAATCGTTGAATTGAGTGCAGAAGAACATGAGATCAGCAAAATAGAGATGGTGTAGTCCACGAGTCCCTTCGTGGTAATTAATTCTTTCAGTAAGAAGTTGTCCACGAGTCCCTTCGTGGGAATTAATTCTTTCAGTAAGAAGTAGTCCACGAGTCCCTTCGTGGGAAGAAAAAGACGAAAAAAAGAAATAATCTGTCTTTCCGAATCTTAGCGAGAAGAATTTCTCTGCAAGAAGCTTCGGAAAGGAAGCTCCAGCAAGTTGGTTCAATCGTCTCGATTGATCCAAATGTTTTCGCTGATCGTCCTCGATCAGTTATGTGAGGCTTTCGGGACGAAAACAAAAAACAATGTGGACTCCTCGGGACGAGAAGCCCAACCAGAAATTCTGAAGTCTCTGCAAAAGAAAAGAAGCAAGAGAAGGTGATCGTTTCTTATAGTAAAGCAAGAAGATATTGAGCTGTTTTGCTGTTAGCAAATCTGACTCTCAAGAAGCCGACACTTGCGAGGAACTCCAGTCTTTTTGGAATTATCCCAAGCCCTCCCCTCTGAATCTGTAAAAGAAGCCAAACCTTCGGCAGATAAACTTTGGGAAAGCCCCCAAGTAAAAAAAAAATTATTGCCCACACATCTTTCCTTTACAAATTAATCACCATTAAAAAAGCCTCATGGAATGTTATTTGCTTTATAGAAGCGAGTAAATAAAAGAGAAGGAAGGGCGCATGAAACGGAATTTGATTTTTCTAATTCTATTGATATCGATAATTCGGCTATCAGCAGAGTGGGTAGAAATACCAGAAAACCACGGCAACGAGATTTTCGAACACACATCATACAATAATGAACTGACCGATATACATTTTTCGCTGCCGGGTTATGAAGTAGAAACTGTAACTGAAAATGGTGTGGACTATCAAAAAATCTCGTATTTAAATGAAGGGGAAATCCTGGAAACCGGTAAGCCATACTTACCTCAATTTTCCAGATTGATTGCCATTCCCGATGCCGGAAACGTTGAATATGAAATCGTTTATTCTGAGGAAGAAATTATCAGAAATATTAATGTCTTTCCCAGCCAGGATTTGCAATTTGAAAATCAACCGACCAATAATGAATTTGTGATCGATGAAGCTTATTACCAGAGCGGCGATGTGTTTCCGGGAAGATTGGTAGAGATCGGTGAGCCTGCTATTTTGCGTGATTTCCGGGTTGTGGATGTCACTATTAATCCATTCCAATATGATCCTCAGACAAAAACCTTAAAGATTATAAAAAATATAGATATCGTTGTAAATGCCTCCGGCAGAGGTGGAATTAATACTAAAACTCTGGATAGAAAGAAATCCCGTTTCTTCGAACCTTTGTACAGGTCGGTGATTTTAAACTATGATGACATTACTGAGCGGGATGTTATTTACCAGGATCCGAGCTATCTTTTTATCTATCCGAACAACGCAGGATTACTTGATGTTCTTGAATTTTTATCGGACTGGAAACATCAGAAGGGTTTTACGGTGACACTCGCCAGTACAGTTGACACAGGAACTTCTAACACATCCATAAAAAATTATATTCAAAACGCTTATGATACCTGGGAAAATCCTCCGGAATTTGTCTGCTTAGTTGGAGATGCTAACGGAACATTCACTATTCCAACCTTTTATGAAACTTATTCATACTTCAATGGAGAGGGAGATCATCCCTATGCTCAACTGGAAGGCGATGATGTGCTGGAAGACGTCTTTATTGGCCGCATATCAATATCCACTCTTACACACATGCAAACCTATGTGTCTAAAGTTTTAAATTATGAGAAAGAACCATATATGGGTGAAACAGATTGGTATGACAGTTCTGTGATGGTCGGAGATCCGACTCATTCCGGTCCATCTACCGTTTTCATTAACCAATACATTGTTGAATTAATGCAATATTATGCTCCTAACATCACTGCTACCCAAGTGTATTCGGGAGATTATTCCGGCGCAATGGTTAGTAATTTGAATTCCGGAGTAAGTTTTCTCAATTATCGTGGTTATATTGGTATGAGCAATTTTGGGATTAGCCAGATTTTTGGACTGACTAATGGCTTAAAACTTCCTTTTGCCGTATTCCCCACATGTTCGACCGGAAGTTTTGCCTCCGAAGAAAGTCGTAGTGAAGCCTTTATCAGAGCTGGTTCACCTACGAATCAGAAGGGTGCAATAGCAGCCATCGGAACTGCAACCAGCGGCACCCACACGCAATTTAACAACTGCATTTCTGCCGGAATTTATTATGGCATTTTTGCCGATGGGCTTTACAACCCGGGCGGAGGTGTAAATCGGGGGAAACTGAGTTTATTTATAAATTATCCTTTGAACCCCGGTAATGCGGTAAACATTTTCTCACATTGGAATACACTGATCGGTGATCCGGGTGTGGAATTATGGACCGGTGTTCCTCAGGAAATGATCGTGGATTATGATTCGGAAATTTCTCCCGGAACAGATTACCTGGAAGTTACGGTTACAAACGATGTCGGGGAGCCTCTGGAAAATGCCTGGGTTACTGCTTTGATGGGAGACGATGATATTTTCGCAACCGGGTACACCGATGCGGAAGGTTATATAGCTCTTCCAGTTTATGCCGATCTGGAAGGAACAGCTTCTCTCACAGTTACCAAGCACAATTATATTCCGCATCTGGGCGAAGTTGATGTTGCTGAAACCAATAGATTCGTGAATGTGCTGAATGTTATTGTTGATGATGACAATTCCGGCACTTCCTCGGGAAATGGTGACGGATTGATCAACCCCGGTGAATCGATCGAACTGCAGGTAGAATTGAAGAATTTCGGCACTCAAACAGCCAACTCAGTTACTGCAGTAATTTCATCGGACGATGATTTTGTGACGATAACCGACAATAGTGAAACCTATGGAAATATCGCATCCGGCGCTTCGGTTTTTTCCTCGGATGATTTTGATTTTTCAGTAGATGAAAGCACCTTGGGCGGCACAGAATTAAGGATAGATATTAGCATTGAAGATAATGCCGGAAACCAATGGACAGATATTATCTTCCTGGTAGTGGAAGGAGCAAACCTGGATGAAATGGATTATACGGTGGTAGATGGCGGTAACGGCATACTGGATCCAGGTGAACTTGCCCAAATGAACGTCACTCTGCTCAATCTCGGCAGTGCGGCTGCAAATGCAGTTTATGGTGAGTTGTCTTCTACCAACAGTCGAATCATAATTTCCGATTCAATCGGATATTTTGGCAATATTCAGGCAAATGGACAAGTTTCCAATACAACCGATTCTTTTGAACTTATGGCCAATACTCAGGTGGTTGTGGGCACTCAAGTGGTCATGGAACTTCATCTCTATAATGCTGAAGGCTATGATGATACAACCCAATTTATCCTGAATGTTGGTGAAGTAACCATCAATGATCCCTTAGGGCCTGATACGTATTCATATTTCTGTTATGATGATGGTGATGTCGGCTATTTTAACGTTCCAACTTATGAATGGATCGAAATCAATAATATTGGTACAAATCTGAACCTGAATGATAGCGGCGATACCGGGGATGTTGAGAATATCGATCTGCCGATTTCATTTAGCATGTATGGAGTAAATTATAGTATGGCCACGGTCTGTTCCAATGGCTGGATCGCTCCCGGCGGATGTACACAAGCTTCGTTTATGAATACCAGAATTCCCGGACCTCAGGGACCTTCACCGATGATCGCTCCTTTCTGGGATGACTTGAGAACCGGTTATAACGGACATGTCTATTGGTATTACGATTCTGACCAACATTTCGTAGTTATCGAATGGGATCATATGCAAAATGACTTTAATAGTTCAGAAGAAACATTCCAGGCAATTCTTTACGATGTAAATTACTTTCCCACCTTCACCGGGGATAGCGAGATTAAATTTCAATATAAAGTCATTCATAATGACGATGCCGGCGGTGGTCTTTCGGAACATGGTCAATACAGCACTGTTGGGATAGAAGATCACACAGAAACTGTTGGCATTGAATATACTTTTAACAATACATATCCCGTTGCTGCTAAAACTCTGCAGAATGAAATGGCGCTTCTTTTCACAACTTCTTCCCAGTATTGGGGATTTGTTGCCGGATTGGTTACCTTAGACGGAGGAACCGCCAACGTTGACGAAGTAATTATCGGCAATGGGCTCACTTATACTCATCCTGATCAAACAGGTAATTATGTTTATCCGCTGCTTCCCGGAAGCTATGATTTAACAGCAGAACTGGCAGGTTATGCTCCAGACACGGCGACCGATGTAAATGTTGTGGAAAATGAAACTACTATTGTCAATTTCACCTTGGTTGCTTTTCCCATTCCAACCGAATTTGTCTGCAATGTAGTTGATTATAATGATGTGGAATTATCTTGGGATACGCCAGAATCTTCTGATACAGGCAGAAAGACGAATCTAAAAAGAATTGAAAATTCCACCACAGTAATCAGCCGCGATCTTCTCGGTTATAGAGTGTATCGTGACAGTGTGATGATTGCGGAGATTAATGATCCGGCGATCATGATTTATTCCGATCCTGCTCTTGCTGCCGGAACGTATGAATATTGGATAACGGCAATTCATGATTTTGGTGAATCACGTCCATGCGTCCCGGAAACTGCCATTATCATTTTTCCCGCACCTCAGAATCCCCAGGCTGTAACTCAGGGAACTGGCGTTTTGATAAGTTGGGATATCCCTGCTGCCAGGGAACTTGTAAGTTATAAAGTTTATCGCAACCTGGTCTTGATCGCAGCAGATATTGTTGATACTTACTATCTCGATCCAGATTTACCGAATGGAGTTTATTCATATAATGTCAGAGCGGTTTATAGCGGTGGCTATCAATCCGTCTTATCTGCAGATGCAGTGATAAATCACGTTCAAACAAATGTCGGTGAGAATTTGATTCCCCAGGTTACCTGTCTTTTGGGAAATTATCCCAATCCGTTCAATCCAACCACGGAAATATCTTTTGCTTTGAAAGCAGCCGGCCGGGTTGATATGGAAATCTTTAATCTGCGGGGTCAGAAAGTGAGAACACTGGTTAGCAGCGAGTTGGAAGCAGGATATCACAAAGCTATCTGGGATGGAAAGGATGACGCCGATAAAGCTGTAACCAGCGGTATTTACTTTTACAAAATGCACAGTGAAAATTATTCATCCACCATGAAAATGATCCTGATGAAATAGTTTTCACCTTCGGAACGGTGAATCTAATGTTAACCGTTCGCAAGGTTCTTCGACCGTTGCGAAGGTTATAGATAATCAAACCTGCCAGGTTTTCAAAAACCTGGCAGGTTTTCTTTACTTCATTTTCTTTCACAATCGGCTTCTATAAAATGTGGTAGAGTTTGTGTTATTTTGAGATAATCTTTTCCAAATCTCTCCACTGAATCATTCCTCATTTTTATTTGTAATTAATTTACCTTTAAAAACCTCATGGAATGTTATTTGCTTCTTAGAGGCAAGTAAATAAAGGAAAAGGAAGGTTAGATGAGACTGAATTTGATTTTAATATTGTTATTGATATCGATACTTCAACTGTCAGGTGAATGGATTGAAATTAGTGAAAATCGAGGAGTAGAGCTATTTGAGCATACATCTTATGGCAGAGAATTGACGGAAGTGCAT
>JAUSOT010000074.1 GCA_030656075.1 Candidatus Cloacimonadales bacterium | reverse complement strand
TCCCTGATCGTCTTTACCATTCCAAATTACGGAATGCTGACCGGCTGATCCTTCGACTCCGCTCAGGATGACAGGAAAAGTTTTCACTTTCTGGCCTTTCAAATTATAGATTACCAGTTCGGTGTTTTCGGCAGTTTCGGACTGCCCGGCGTAGCCTTGGCGAAGACTGGTATTTAATTCAAATGAAATTGTTGTCGTTGGATTGAACGGATTAGGATAATTTCCCAGTAGTTTCGTAACTGTCGGCAGGATGTTTTCTTCGATCGGAACGTTTGCTTGAATAGCAGGAAAAATAATGTAGTCGATCCAGGCACAGTCATCTCCGCTGGCAACTCCCTGATCTTTGAAATAAGTCCAGGTGAAAGTATGTTCGCCAATCGTTACGTTATAATTTTCTTCACTCCATTCCACTTCCCCGCTCCATTCGTCCTGAAGCTGAGCGTCGATGTAGAAGCGCAGATAATCATAGTCCGCTTCGGAAGAGACTTTTTTCCAGAAGGAAATATCGCTGTCTGCTGTCACCTGCAGAGTTATCTCGATAGAACTTTCACTATTATTGCCGATACTGCCCGATCTGGCGGAATAGGTTCCTTCATAAGCTTCGGTATCGATCATCCAATCGGCATTACCAGTAAAAGTCCAATCGAATACTGTGAAATCACCCGATTCGAAATCCTCAATACTCATCCCGGTGATCAAGCTGAAATCATTGTCGGTGAAATAGCCGTTATCGGCAGTGATATCCAGTTCAAATTGGATAATTTCTCCCAAAGGAGCTGAAGCATCAAGGGTGATGTTGCATATATCAGAAGTCACCGATCCATTAGAATTTATAGAATCGATCTGGAAAGGCAGCATTTCCAGGGAAACGAATGGATTGGAAGTCTGCAAAACAAGCTGAACATTATAAACATCTGCCCCGCCGGTATTCATCAGTTCCATCTGCATCACAGCAGTTTCGCCGGGATCAAGAACACCGTTGTCTCCATCATCGATCATGACGGATTCCATGTGAATATCTGCGGCAAAAGCCATGAAATACAACCAGGATATCCATCCACCTTCATCACAATTTATTATTACTTCAATTTCAAAGGAATAATCATCAGGAATATTAGTACTTAAATCAAAATTAAAAGCATTATCTATCCCTACTATTGTGCCTTCGGGTATGATTGCTATCGTTTCGGTTGAATCGTTTACCGTGATGTAATTGTCTTCTGTTGAAATTGTAACAACCACATTATGAACATCTCCAATATTTCCTAAAGATTCCAAATTCATTGAAAGAAGAACATTTTCACCGAATTCTAAAACATCGTCATTTCCTGAACTAACTGAATAACTTTCTACGTTCATATAATATCCAGGAGGAATAATCTGAATTATGTATTCGGTAATTAAGCAATTATTTCCGCTGATATACAAACTTGCTTCTCCAGGGATCAAGTCTTCTGGGTAAGCTTCGAGTGTTGCATTCCCAGCCGCATCAGTAGTTGCAGTGGTTATCAATTCACCATTTTGGATTATGGTACACGCTAGACCTTCGGCAGCTACTCCATTTCCGTTAACCTGGACATAATAATTGATTTCACCTAAAAATAGTGAGGGCGAATAAGTGACTTCCAATTCCAATGGTTCATCTGTCCAGATGGGAAGTGTGGGATCGCCCAGCACATTGCAGTCATAAAAACACCAACGCAAAGCGCCTTCTTCCCATTGACCGGGCGCTGTGACCCAGGGAGAAGTATCGATTTTGGATTCCAGATGAGTTCGAGCGATCAGATCGGTTTTGTCTGTATAAAGTGCATCGACAAATTCGCGGTTCAAGTGTTCGGACGGACCTTCCGTGAATCCTTCATTGAACCAACCGTAGCGGGAATTTCCGACAAAAACTGCTGCGAAATTATCTATTTTGAGCATATATTCTGCGATACAATCCGACACATCAAAACCACCGCAATTGCAGCCATGAGTATAGATCAGTGGAAAATTATGATCGACTCCGTTCACCTGGGAGAAATTCGAATTCGTGATCTGCCAATCATTCAATCTTAACCCGTAGGTGTAGTTAGCATGACCGGCGTGATAGATAAACGGATGGCCTTCATTAATTTCTGTCATCAATTGCTCGGCAGACCAATATCCCAAATCGCGGTCATACATTGTCAGGTAGTCGCTGTCCTCAGGAATTCCTTCAGTTGTATAGCCGTTGTCATCGTGCCAGCCGATGAGCAGATCCATATAATCTCCACCCCAGGTTTGAGGATCATTATACATATCTTCGCCAGCCAGCAAAGGATTGGTTAATTCACCGAGAACGGGAGCGGTTTGATAACTGATCGTTTTGAAAAGCATATTTTCCAGTTCATCCGCATCGCTGAATGGCAATCTTGCCACAGAGATATCAGGCAGAAGATCATCTTCGCCGACTTCGCCCCACAGATTGTCGCCGTCGTCATTCCAGGTGCCGTCCAAAGCAGAATAGTAAAGATCAGATGGAATGTTGTCATCTTCCGTGCCGCCGCCGGAAACAACATAACAATAGAATCCACGATAGGGCACAACTTCCGCATCGCCAGCCAGGAAAACGAAGCTGACATCATGGTCCTGATATTCCTGGATGATGTAATTCCTGATCTTCTCCGGTTCGTCCTGTCCGGCCATGGCAGCATAAATATCTGTAGTTGTGGCAACTTGAGTAATCATACCTTTTTGCAGATTCATTTCTATCCAGGCATCGAATTCGTTTTCGAAAGCAGGAGAAGTGATGAGCAGAATATCGTATTCTCCTTCCCGGTTGTTTTGGTTTGGAATGTAACTGGAACTGATTTCGGGATTCTGAACGAAATTTTCAATTTTATTTAAAAACTGGGGAGAAGTTTTTAAGTTTTTATTATTTTGCACGAATTTTGGATCTGATTGGGTAGTTATTTTCACAGTGACTTCGCGGAAAAAAGAAACTTTTCCTGAATTTGGAATGTACGAAACAGGAGTGAACGAACTGAGCACACAGGCAAAACCATTCAGGAATTCGGTGGTTAATTGACCATTAGATTGAGCAGGGAAAATTTCATCTGAACTATAAATTGCTTCATTTTTATAGAATTCGCCGGAAGCTCCCAAAGAAATCGGACGTGATTGCTGCATAGGATAAAGTTCAAAATTCCCCGGCAGGAGAACTTCATCATTCCTGGTAATTTCTATGGCAGCTGCGATCTGACCTTGGGGCAGCAGAAGAGCTATAGATTGAAATGGTAAAGCCGGTTCTCCGGTTTTGCCGGCAAGTTGGGTGTTTTCAAACATGATGAAATCATAACCATCCTTCTGTGATATTTTATAATCCCCAAAATAATATGTTTGCTCGATAATTTCGGCATTCAAACTAAAAGCAAAAATCAAAACTAATAACAACCAGGTTCTTTTCATGTTACATCCTCTATACTTTTTTAATATTCTAATGCATATTTTGAACCAGTAAGGAAACGAGCAAGGAAAAAAATAGCTTAACCTTGTCAGGATTTCTTTCAAGGATACATCTCAATTAATCCTGCCAAGGTTTCTTTCACCCGCACCAACCCTGACATTGCTAAGTGCAAGAATACTTGAAAGAAGCGATGGCAGGGTCAAATATTTATTTCATCATCAGCATCCGTTTTATATCAACCGTTTTTCCGTTCAAAGAAAGCTTGTAGAAATAAATTCCGGTTGAGACTGGTCGATCGTTTTGATCGGTGCCGTTCCAAATCACTGATCCTTCGACTCCGCTCAGGATGACGGGAATTGTTTTGATTTTCTGGCCTTTCAAATTGAAAATTACAATTTCGGCTTCTTCGTTGGTTTCGGTGTTTAATGAGAATGAGATCGTCGTAGATGGATTGAATGGATTCGGGTAGTTTTGAAACAGCTTTGAATCAACAATCGGAACATTTGGCTCTGCATCAGCACCGCCGGAAATAAAAGCTGTCTTGATCTTGCTTTCCAGATAAACATCATCGAACCAGCAGCCGACTTTGAATTCGTAAGTCTCATATAAAGTCAAACCTGAAATCACATATTCTTCCAATGAAGGGTCTATTTGGATATATTGCCAGTTCAAGGCTGGTTCTTCAATTTGTTTGTAATAAATTCCAAATTCATCCGGTGTGCTCAGCATGATCCAGTTGACTTCGACATCAGTTGTATAAGAAATATAATTTGCTGATTTTAAGAATGGCAAGCTTGGAAGTCCAATGAAGAAATTGTAATCAAATCCACTTATAATGAGTTCTTCCGCCAACTCGCATTTATCCTGAAGTCCCGATTCGGAAGTATCCATCAGGATCATGCCGTAGAACTCAAACGATCCTTCCGGTTCGATATTTATCGTTTCTGCAGTTGGATTTGTATAACCCTGCTGATCACCTGAAATGGCATAAAAGAAACGAGTTTCATCTGGATCATCTATCTGGAAAGCTGGATTATCCGGGATTGAGAGATAAGTGTTGGGAGCAGGATTTCTGCCTTCCATCAACCAATATTTTTGATTGGATGTCGGATTTGAAGTTAAATTGAGCGGATCCCAATCGTGTGGTCCATCTCCCCTATTCCAATACCAGCATTCAACATTATGCTGATAAGGATTATAAATTTTGAAACCCATTAATCCGGGAGAAAAACCATAATCACCATCATCGTCGTATGAGTAGGCAATATCATCTTCTGTAATGTATGATGTTATGTCATCAAGAGATCTGTCGTCTAATGAATAAGATTGCGGACCAATATCGCAATCCATCAAGTAGCCAACGCAAACATCAAAGAGCGTATCTATTTCAGAAGTGTTGTAAATAATATTTTTGATGATCGCCATATCAGCATAATACTGCACCGGCCAATTGTATATTTCCTGAGTGATTGCTAAATGCAATTGTTCATATTCTCCATGATGGTTTCCTGACGCAGAACCACCCCAATCACGTTCTCCTTCAGTTCCAAAAGGGCTGTAATCATAAAAATAAGCAATCGACGATTCAAAGCCGGGATAACCGCAATCTTCATCGTTCATACCATCGCCATCCTCATCGAAAGGGATCGTGAAGCAGAAAATATCGGTTGGATCGTTGTAATCAAAAACAGAGCCAAGATTATCTTCATCAATCAAAGTATCATTATCATCATCATAATCGATTCTTTGTCCTTCTACTTTCATCACAATATCATGATGATTGTAGATTGTATACTGAGTTCCCAACGTTGAAGTTTCCAGTGGATTATAAGCTGGTAGAAGTTCATAATTGTCTGCATCTCCATCAAAACCAGCTGATGTAAGCGTATCTACAACCGGCCAAGGTGTCACGGCTGTTCCACAATCGTCTCTATCTTGTGGCGGCCATTCAAACCAATAAAGCGGTTATCCAGTTTCATCTCGGCGGCGTTTCTTTGCTCCAATCCAAATCGTTCCGTATTTCAAATAATCCACTTCCGAGTTTGCCGGCCATTCCAAAGAAGGAAATACACCGTCTCCAGCTCCCAGAAATCCATAGTTTGATACTCTCAGGCTCATGTTTCCCATTTCATGGATTACGGATTGATTAAAAGCTCGTTCATCATCTTGTCCGAAAAGTGCAATTATGGTAGCAATAAGTATAAGCGTGATTATTGCTATTCTCTTCATGATACCTCCTACATTCCTATTTCTAGTAAGATCTGAAGCATAATATCTTGCACATCTTCCAGTTCCATATAGGATAGCGGGAAACCAAAAATATAGCAGCTATTATCAGTCGTGATTTTCCGTAAACCAACAGGAACGTTATTGTAAATATTATACTGGTTTAAACTGGGAAATTCATCATCATCATCAATGTCATCCCAAACTTCGAAATTCGTGCCGGCTTGCGGTGTTTTGACTCCATTACCAAAGATCGGTTCAGTATCAGCATCAAAATCCAGGAATAAGGCAATCGGACCTAAACCATCGCTATTAGTCACCAAATAATTAAAGCTGGGAAGCATTAGTTGGATATCATCAGAATAAAGGTTAGATGTAATTGCTCGATCGAAAAACTGTAAAGATAACCAACTTGCATTGAATTCCTCAAACATAACTGTACCGATCGCATCCCCATCCAAAGAAATTCCAAAGTATTTTTCTAAAAGAGGAAAACCATAAGTGCAGCAATCAAAGTATGCATTCATTAAATTTCTTCCTGAACTAACTATTAAATTGCCGCCTTGCTCCAAATAGATATTTAAGATGTCATATTCGAGAGCAAGTTTATTTTGGTCATTAGCGCTATCAGCATGGAATAGAATTAACTTATATTGCTGTAAATCTGTCGGCGAAAAAACATCTTTACTAAAATGAAGCATAGAATTCCAAACTGAATTTCTTAATTCATAATAATCTAAGCAATCCACATTTCCTGAATAATCTGAGAATATCTCAAAATAGAAATCATCAACATATTGTTCGGGTGAAAATAAATTACTTTGCGGTGAACAATCTAAGATGAGAATTCCATCTTTTTCTTCGGCAGGAACCGGTTCGAAGATCGAGAAGGTGAAATTGGAGGGAGTTTCATCCACTGCCATTTGCAGATCAACAGCACGGGCTGTGAAAGTATGTTCACCAAAATCCAGGTTTTCAAGAGATAATTTGCTGCTGGCTTCATGCGTTATTGGAACTCTTAACCATACTGTTCCATCATCATCAGTAATGTTGTATTGTTCGGGTGGAAGCCCTGCATATTCAAGTGGTTGATCATCTAAGCGGAGATCCATATACTCAATTGTAGAGAAATAATGCACTCCGGTTTGTTCATCTAACACTTGATTCAATTGTGATCCGAAAGGATAGTTTCCATTATATTTACCGTTCCAACCATACTGCAAATAAATCCTGAAATCATCACTGCCAATAAATGTGTTATTTCCGTATTGATCGATCCAATAGGCAGTAGCCACATGTAATTCATTATTCACCATTTCATTAGGCAGTTCGTATCCAAATGCTTCATCAAAATAAGTAGTAAAATGATTTTCTCCTAAAGCAAATACTGCATTAGCGTTATCCACACCGCTTTGTTCAATACTGTTATAGATCAGAGTATTTGGATAGAAGCCATCCTGAACTTTGAAGTGCAGTTTGGAGGGATTATCGGAATTGGCATATCCGCTGAGTGTAACAACATAAGCTTCAAATTGAGTTATCTCTCCCGTTTCGTTAGGAATGAGAGCATTATTGTTTTGGGGTGATAATTCTACAATGCGGATATTGGGACAATTGATCGTATTCATCCACTCTCCTTCCTGGATCATAGAACTGTCGGCTTCGGCCACGATGTTAACTCGATACATAAAGTGATGAGCATAAAAACCTTCCACAAAAATGTCGAAGATCTCTTCATTTAAGAGGAAAGTCGTTCCGATTCCAATAACTTCTCCAGCGCAATCTCCAGCAGAATTTGTGAGACAGGTGCCAATTTCACGATTATCAAAAAAACTGGTTGAAATCGATTCACTTTCTAAATCATCCAGTAGATATTTAACTTCTACTTCTGAAATGATGTGAGTTAGTTCACTCATTACAGATTGAAAAGTAATCTCAAAAGTTTTCTGATCTGTCCAGATCATCTTTTCAGCTGAGGATAACGAAAGCGGAATGCTCTCATCAGCTCCCGGCAAATAATGATAAACCCAACCGTTTTCATCTGTGAAAATTTCTTCCGGTAATTCTTCATTGGTTGTAGTTATTCGGTAAGCAAAAAGCGGTTCACCTTCTTTCAATAAATCCCATGAAACTGTTTGTTTGTAAGTGTATTCATTACTGTTTTCGATCTCTGTTTTCTCGCCTTCAAACGCTGAAACGAAAAAATTTTCTGCAGGGTTATTCGTTTGGGTAGGATGACGTTGTGTACAAGCGGCAAACAATAACACAATGATAAAAAGGCTGAGATAATTTCTCATAATTCCCCCTTCAAATAAAAAACTACTCTCCGCAAATTTTTTGAACCAAATTATATGCAGCACTTTTGAGATTTCCTTTTTTTAAAGTCAAATATTTTTTGAAAAAAGCTTCAATCCCGTTGATTCAATCGTCCCGATTGAAATTTCTAACCGTGCTGTCCTCTTGACAGAGGAAATAAGATCAGAAGAAAGAAGATTTTCGAATCATCTGATGTTTTGTCAGATCATCCCGATCTGAGTAAACCTTGCAAGCGCTTCTATCGTACTTTTCTTGTCACTTAGCACTTTTAAGGTTGACCTTTTTTTCCCATCCTTCCGAATCTTCTTCATTGGAAAAACAGGAAGATAAGCTTCGGAAGCGAAATCAATCTGGAAATGCAAAAACATCAGCCGCCTTTTCGAAGCTTTCATCCAAAGACATTCTTCTTGCTGAGATTCGGAAAGATAGAATCTGAATGACCCACTGAAATCGCTAATTGAAAGATTCTGTTTGAGAAATGATGGCAAGGTTTTATATCTTTAATTCAGCGGATTTTGTTCCAAATTTATTGCATTTCACTGTTGCCTTAATCACATCTCCCGGTTTGGCATCAACGATTTTAAAAACAAATGAACCGCCACCTGTGCTATCCTGTTTTGCTGTTTTCTGTTCGATGATCTGTTCTTGGTTCAGATTAACGGTAATATCAAAAATGAAATGACTTCCCGCATCATTCACTTTATGCACAAAATTCACAGTCAGGATCGATGTTTCCTGTTCGAATGCCAGATTCACTTCCGAGGCCGGATGTTATTGAGTATAAATATTTTGCTCCTGGTATTGGTTTGATCCGAGCTGTGGCTGCAGAGGGCGAATCCGGTTATGAAGATCTGGTGGAAATCATAACTAATTAAATTGTAAATAATGCAGATGCATAGCATTTGATTTTTCATTTACTTTGCATCTTTTTTTTATCTTAGATTAGACTTAATTGCTTATATATGAAAATACTAAAAAAAATACAACATTATTAATTATTGATTATTATTGCTTTTTAACGAAATTGAAAAAGAATCATTTGCCATATAGAATGGATTTTAGAATTTGTTACTTAATAAATTTTTGAAATATAGTTGAGATAATAGGAGATTTTGTGGCATTAAAAGAAGAAATCAGAGATCAGGGAAACTGGTTATTTCAGCACCGTAGTTATCTGCCGATCTTGCTATTACCTTTGGTGATAATAGGACTACTGACAGAAAGAATTACTTTTTTAAATTCATATTATATTAATATTTACAATTGGGTTTGTATTATCATTTCAATTCTTGGATTTGCCGTCCGCATCATCACGATCGGACAGGTGCCCAAAAGTACTTCCGGCAGAAATACCAAAAAACAGATCGCCAAAACATTGAATGAGACAGGAATTTATTCCGTTGTTCGGCATCCGCTCTATTTGGGAAATTTTCTGATGTGGCTGGGTATTATCCTGTTTGTAAGATCAATCTGGGTTGCAATAGTTTTCGTACTTTTATATTGGATATATTATGAGCGAATTATGTATGCTGAGGAAGCATTCCCGACAGAGAAATTTGGACAGGATTATACTGAATGGGCCAGCAAAACACCACCATTTTGGCCAAGCTGGAAAAAATGGCAGAAATCCAAGTTGGATTTTTCCATCAAGAATGTTCTGAAACGAGAATATTCCGGCTTTTTTGGATTAGTTGTCAGTTTTGTTTTTATCGCTAATTTAGATTTGATCTATTCTGCCGGGAAATTTACTTATAATCGTATTTCTCTGATCATTTTAGCAATTTCATTTGTGATATATTTGATTTTGCGCAGCATGAAGAAATTTACTCGAGTTTTGCATGAAAAAGGAAGATAAGCCATCCTGAGTTTTCTCAGCTCTCTATTTTATTGAAATGTCTTAAAAATCCATAAAAAGAATATTATCTTGCCAACTCCGAAAGGAGATTCATTTGTTGCCCGGTTATTTAAAAAGTTTTTTTTTGTGATTTAATTATAAGAAATAGCAGAATTGGTTTTAGAAAAAGATCGGAGGATGTGATGGGTATTAAAAGATTGAAATGTCCGGTTTGCGGACATAATGTTTCATTTATGTGGAATTATTTCAGCCTGGCAAATAAGGTTCATACGTGTTCAAATTGTAAGTCAAGCATCGGCTGGTATAAAATTATAGGTCTTTACAGCTTTCTTTGCGGAATCTTGATGTTTATCTTATTTTTCCTGCTGGTTAATTTTATAAATTCACCCTATTTAGCGATGCTGATCGCCTTCATCATTGCACAGATAGTATTTATGTTCATTCCAAAAAGAGTTAGAATGATTTATGAGAATAAAGAGGAAATTCTTTAAAAGTACAAGTGTTTTTTGGAGAACTTTGAAATCGTTTCTTTCATAAACTTCTTCCCATTTGGCACCATAACGACGCTGGTTCAATCGTCCCGATTGAACCTGATGTTTTGCCAGATCGTCCCGATCTGTGTGAAAGATAAATGTTTTCGAGACGAAAACAGAAAACAACGTAAACTCCTCGAGACGAGAAGTCCAACTTAACTCTCAACCCCCTCAGTCTGCCCTATTTAGGGGGAAGAAAAAGCATTACTTTCCCAAAAGTTCTTTCACTTTTTCTTCTATATATTTTGCGAAAGTTTCTTTCAATAATTAACTTTACCACATCTCCCTCAAGATTTTTTGAAAGAAGATTTGGCAAAGAATAAATAAACAAAGCCCCGCATTTCTACAGGGCTTTGTCATCCTTAGGGGAGGATTGCGTCTATTTTATTTCCGGCACATACGGCAGGATCATCTGGATATTGTCATCATCAAATTGTTTTACAGTTTCAGAGATTTTCCAGACCGTCTGCAATTGTTCAGGAATGTAAGTTGAAGCATCGATTGGGAATTCCAATTTCATTGTTTTATCGGAATCATTATATTCAACCAGTCGTAATTTTTTATCGGTTTTCATCAGTTTCTGCATTTCAACTACAGCCACGTTCATTCCACCCAGTGCATCCACCAAACCGCAATCCAAAGCCTGCTTACCTGTCCACACACGGCCTTGAGCAACTTTATGAACTTCTTTCACATCCATATCTCTTCCTTCGGCAACATGCTGGATGAATTTGTCGTAGAAATTGGAGATCATCAGTTCACCGATCTTAGTTTCTTCTTCGGTAGGAAGGCGACTCATGCGGGCGTAATCGGAATATTTACCGATCTTAACCGTATCCCAGTTTATGTGGATCTTATCGAACATTCTTTCAAAGAACGGCATGATTCCCACCACTCCGATGGAGCCGGTGATCGTTCCGGGCTGGCAGACAATTTTATCGGCATAAATACTGATGTAATAACCACCGCTGGCTGCCACACCGCCCATGGATACAACTACCGGTTTTTTATTTTTGCCTTCATTACACAATTGGACTTCCCGTGCAATAATATCGGAAGCAAGAGCTGAACCGCCGCCGCTGTCCACACGCAGGATAATTCCTTTCACGCTTTTATCTTCTCTGGCTTTCTTAATTGCTTCAGAGGTTGTGATAGAGCCGATCGATCTGCCTGGCATACCTTTGCCGGAATGGATATATCCAACTGCATAGATCACAGCGATCTTTTCCTGGGCAGGTTCACTCCAATCATAATTAAAAATTTCATTTTCATATTTTTCAGTGATTTTCTTGGACTGATAAAGGTCTTCCAGTTTCTGCTCAAGTTCATCTTCATAGATAACGCCGTCTATCAAACCGTTTTTCAAAGCAACATCAGCATCCCAGATGGGTGTTTCATCGATCAATTCTCGAATCGGCTTGCTCAAGCGGTCGCCTCTGCCGCCATCTACCATCAGTTCAATTTCGGCAAAAATACCTTCCAGAAGATATTCATAACTTTCTCTTTCTTCAGGTGTCATGTGGTCTTCACTGAACATATTGCCGGCAGTTTTGTAGGCATGGCTGCGCAGATTGACCACATCGATTCCCAAAGTATCCAGCAGAGTATGCAGATAGGGTGAGGAAACCGAAAGTCCCTGAAACTCGATATAACCAACCGGATTCAAATAAATTTGATCGGCGATGGCTGCGGCAAATGCATAGTTGGAACCGCTGGTTCCTTCAAAGTAGAAAACGATTTTCTTGCCTGCTTTCTTGAAATCGAGGAAACAATCGATCAGTTCCTGGCGGGCAGCAAAAGAAGCTTTGAAATTCTCATTGATGAAAACTATCCCTTTCACATCAGCATCATCTTTCATTTTATTGATCTCATCGATCACGCTTTGCAGTGTTCTGCCTTTGCTCATCACAACTGTGAATGGTCCGATCTTTTGAGCTTGTTTGGTTTCCAGTATCTGCCCTTTCATTTTGTAATCGACAAACTGATTCTTGTTGAAATTAATCAGAGATCGAAATGATTTATCCGAGAAATTAACATAATACTGACCTGTTTTAAATTCGTTATCGTCGTTCGCTTTTCCAAAAGTTCCCAGGCTGATTTTATCCAAGGTTATGCCGAAATTCACACCGATCTTTTCATTTTCCAGATCGTAGGAAGCTCCCAGTTTGAGACCATTAACAAGTTCTGTCTGCATTCCAACCACCGGTTTTTCCCATTCTTCATCTTGTAGTTTCGCATCTGCACTGAAAGTGAGACGATCTAACCAACTTGTGTCAAAAATCAGCGGACGCAGAGCAATTCCCAAATTATAAAATCGATCTTCATCAAAAAGATTGCAGCCGATTGCACCCAATGAAACAAAATCTGCCGGACGATACAAGATCGATTCCGAGAAATCACCTTTTTTGAAATACTTGTTTTTCCAATCCCAGCTCGAACCGAAATACAGGTTGGGCAGTAAATCGGTTTTACCGGTGGCAACAGCTAATCTATGATAGTTATTGCTGCCGATACGATCTAAAACATAAGCAAAATTATCGTCGGCGATGATGACCGAATACCAGTCTTCAAAAAAACCATTTTCGTTATAATTACCGATCAACGAAATTCCGCCGGCATTTCCCACTCCCAGTGCAGCCGGATTTGTCTTGGCTGCCATGAAATCGTCTGTTCCGGCGACAGAGAAATGTGTTCCTCCATCCTCATTTTCCACATTGGAATTCTGTGCATTCATACTAAATGCGATGAGCAATACAACAGCAAATAATCCTAATTTTTTCATTTTTCACCTTCCTTTCTACATTTTAATTTTTTTTACATTGTAATTCTGAACTCACCCTGCTGTCCCTCTCTCGCTCCTGCGTTGCCAGCGAGGGAACATAAGAAGAATAATTTCTGGACTTGACTTCACAGGAAGCTTGCGACGGTGGAGTTAAGAACAGATTAGTTAAGAACAGATTAAAAGATCTCCTGAAAATTCATCCTGCTTCACTTCTATATTGAATTGAGATTGCTTCGTTTGTAACAGCAAGAAGAAAACTCGCAAAGACACTTTTATTTCACTTCTCGTTCTCAAACCTTCTGGACTTGACTTCACAGGAAGCTTGCGACGGTGGAGTTAAGAACAGAAAGATCTCCTGAAAATT
>JAUSOT010000067.1 GCA_030656075.1 Candidatus Cloacimonadales bacterium | reverse complement strand
TTGAAAAGAGATGTTATACCCATAATACCGAATTGCATACCTTATTTTATAAGGACTTAAGTGTCGGAAAGATTAGTTACTAATTATTCAGGCCAGTTTCCGATTTTGTGTATTTCCAAGATGTGTATCATTTCTGTGCATTTATCTCTGTATCAATATCTAAAGTTTAAAGGGCAAATCTTAAATTTCTTTGTCAAGTTTAAAAAAACAAAATGAATTTATAAGAAAAAAGCCTTCCAAACATCGGAAGGCTATATAGTTACCTGCTTTCAATTCGTGAAGCAGGTCGAGTCGAAGCAAATTTATTAAATCATTTCGAGTCGTCGTCTCTGCGTTCCTTACGACTCGAAAAAAAATCTACCACCGGCGATAATAATCCATCGGGTTATTGTATTGTTTGAATTCGATGGTAACGCTGGTATTTTCGGAAGGTTTCCAGTTCAGTTGAAAATTCGGCAGAACTTTGCTGGAGTTGTCGTTGTTGCCTTCAAACTCGATACCCTGCTGGTAGGTTGCCGTGCCGAAATTCACGAAGTTCAGGTCAACGTTAAGGCTCAGTTTAGGATTAAAAAGATAGCTGATATGATTGGTGTAAACAGATTCATAGAAGCTCTGATCATTGGAAGAAATCCCGCCGCTGAAACTGATCGAATGATTCATGGTCATTTTGTTTGGATTCAGGAAAGTAGGCATCAACAGGCTGGGTGTGAAAGCGCTCTCGATGACCTGAGCTGACAACTGCAACGCTAGCAGAACAACGGCACAAATAATAATATATCTTTTCATCAAAACCTCCTCACGGAACATTTACAATTTCGTCTTTCTGAGACTCTCTCCAACGGTTTTCGACGAAGAATCCGAACAAATCAGCTAATTTCACAGTAGAGATTGCTTCGTCTGTTTCTGTAATAAGATTACTCGCCAAGACACTCTATAAATTCTATTTACGAATTACACTTCCCACTTCTAACCACTCAACTTTTGTGTCAAATAACTTTTTCTATAACCTTGAAAAAGTTTAAAAGGTTCTTACTTTTTCAATAGTTTACCTAAACATAATCATGGTTAAAAAGTAATCATTGAAAAGGCTAAATTATCTATAGAAGCCGCTGAAAAAATCTCTTGTCTTTCTGAGGAATTCTACCAGCTTTTCTCACGAAGAATCTCCAGAAAGCACCTAATTGCCTCATCCTGCTGTCCTTCTCCCGCTCCTGCGTCACCGGCGAGGGAACATGAGAAGCCATTGAAAGAATTGCTTGTCTTTCCGAGGAATTCTGTCTGCTTTTCTCACGAAGAATCTCGTTCAAATGGAGATAGGATTGCTTCGATTGTTTGAGTTAGAAGATACCTCGCAATGACGAAAGCCACTAAAGAACAACTCAGATGTTCCCTTATTCCCTTCCTCTCCTCCCAGGAGAGGA
>JAUSOT010000048.1 GCA_030656075.1 Candidatus Cloacimonadales bacterium | reverse complement strand
AACCATTCTCTGAAAGAAACCCCATCTGCCGTTTGAACGGTTCAGGTTGAATACCATCCTCCATTGCATCCGCCGGGTAATAGCCTATGTTCTGATAGAGTAAAACAGGTATTTCTTTCATGATTTTCATCATATCATTACTCACTTCAATAAATTTTCCAGAGACCTTACATTATTCTCCCAGGAATAATTCTCCTCCACAAATAGCCTGCATCGGGAAGAAGCATCCTGCCAGAGCCTGGGATTATTCCTGAACTTCTGACAGGTTTCAATAATCAATTCCGCCATGGATTCCGGTTTGGTATCTTTGAAAAGATATTGGGAATCCAGCCTGTTTAAAATTTCAACCGTCCCGCCCACCGGCGTTCCCAAAACGGGAACACCCGATGCCAGAGCTTCCAGAGTAATCAATCCAAACCCTTCTAATTCGAGGGTGGGAAGAACAAATATATCGGCCATGCGATAATAATCAGGAAGCAGTTCTTCCGGGATAAAGCCGGCAAATCTTACGTGATTTTCTATTCCCAGTTCTTTCGTCAATGAAATAAGGTCATTTTTTAAAGGCCCCTCTCCGCCCAAAACAAGACAAGCATCGGGCACCGTTTTAACTACATCTTTGACGGCATATATCAGATTTTTCAACCCCATCCTGGACACCAGATTTCTTACTGTAAATAATATCATCTCTTCTTGAGGAATATTCAACTGTTGCCTTATATTTTTTCTATCGGTGGCCGGATAAAATCGCTCAAGATCAACGCCTCCCGGAATAATTGTAATCTTTCCAGCGGGAATATTATAGGCACGCTGTAGTTTCTCCTCTGTAAACCGGCTGAGGACAACAATCCAATCCGATTTATTTAATGCTCTTCTTTCAATAAATTTTCGTGCCCAGGTATTCAGAAAATACGGAATCGTCTTTACGATGCCATTCGGTCGCGGATTCCTCGATTGAAACTCTTCAAAGGAAAGAGAATGGCATGTATAGATTTTTTTTATTTTATGACTGGCAGAAGAACGAATAACACCAAAAGCGGAAAATGGTTGGTGAAAATTTATGCAGTTAAAAGAATATTGATTCTGGAGTGATTTAAAAAGTTTTTTGCAGTTTACTAAAGTGGACTTGATATAAGAAAAACTATTGCTCTGATCAATATCATATCTCCATTCATTAACTCCCTGAACAACTTGATGATCTGATTTATGTCCCTGCAATTTACGGGTCAGAACATGAACACCATGCCCCCTTTTTTGCAATAAAGTGCTTTGCTCAAACAGAACCCTTTCTGCACCACCAATTACATTGGCAATTGAAACATCGGATACGAATAGAATATTCAATATTCAACCCTCTTAATTATAAACCTCTTGCCAGTCACATGCGGTTTTTGATCCTTTCAACCCCCTCTGGTTTTCTGTCAGGATAACAGCCATGCAGCAGGGACCGAATAAAGGGGGATGTCACCCTCCCATCTTCGAATCGAATCTTCCTGGCAGATAACAAATCCAGCCATAAGCGGTTTATCGAGAATGGCTGGCAGACTCTTTATTGCCCTGAAATCTGCGGGCACAATTCGACGAGCCATTTTACATTCCAGAGCCACAAATCCTTCATCGCATTCGAGAAGAAGATCTACTTCTTTTCCATCGAGTGTTCTCAGATGATAAAATGACACAGGCAGGGAAGCTGTTTTTATTTGCTTGAATATTTCAGCAATAACAGCCGATTCCCACTCCAGACCATCCATCATGCCCCCTTTTCTGAGTATGCCCCTCCGCACGCCGGGATCCAGACATATTACCTTCGGCTGTTTCGATAACCTCTTTTCGAGATTTCTATAGAACGCGGGGATCTGCAGAACCTGATAGCTTATCTCCAGATAGCGCATAAATTTTTTGGCTGTAGGTGAACTCACACCAGCCAGTCGGCCAAGTTCAGAATAATTGATGGTTTTGGAGGTCTTCAG
>JAUSOT010000045.1 GCA_030656075.1 Candidatus Cloacimonadales bacterium | reverse complement strand
CACTCTTTTCCTGGTGGATGATGCCGGGAAAATATATGGTGCTGCCAATATCCGGCACCGGCTAACCGAAAACCTGAAAATTGAAGGCGGACACATCGGTTATGGAATTCGACCCAGCCAACGTGGTAAAGGCTACGGAACCAAATTACTCAGACTTGCTCTGCAGAAAATTAAAGAACTGGGAATTGCCAAAGCTCTGATAACCTGTGATAAAGAAAACACTCATTCTGCTAAAGTTATCACCAACAACGGCGGCAGACTCGATTCTGAAATTGCAAAAGACGGCAGGATCGTACAGAGATATTGGGTGGGATTAGCTTAACTCACAACTTTATTTGACTTAATGAAATTATTTTTTGTTTGACAGGAAATTTATACTTCTAAATTTTATTTTTTAGATTTCTTTTTGATTTTTGGTATCATAGTAGCGAAAGAAGGAAATTTTTAGATAATACACATAATGTGGAGGATTACATATGAACTCAAACAAATTTTATATCAAGTTTTTTGCACCTGTTATTCCTGAAACTGTAAGTAGTTTAATGCAAATTGTAGATGCAAAATTGAAACAAGGAAAAACTGAACTTGTACTCTTGATTTCTACTCCCGGAGGTAATGTTTTTCATGGTTTAAGTACTTATAATTATTTAAAAGGAGCACCGCTTGAAGTCACAACTCATAATTTCGGTAGTGCTGACTCAATAGGAGCTGTTCTTTTTTGTGCTGGGTCTAAAAGGTACTCAGTTCCACAGGCAAGGTTCCTTTTGCATGGGGTTTCATTAAACTTCCCTCAAGGTTGCAATTTAGAAGAAAAACAGCTTGAAGAACGTCTCAAAGGATTACAAATTGATATGGGTAACATAGCTCGTGTAATTGCTGAAACAGTAAACAAGGATAAAGATGATGTAATCAGAGATATGCTAAATAGAACAACTTTGTACCCAGAGCAAGCTGTTGAATATGGTTTAGTAAATGAAATAAGAGCTGAATTATTTGAAGCTGGCGCTGATATTACTTCTATTGAGATTACAAATCAAACACAGAAAAGAAATTAGGAGATATCATGAAATGCATTGAAATATTTGGAGCTGTTCAATATAGACCGTTTATTGAAAAAATACTATTTGAATTAAATAAAAATGAAATTCTTGAAAAGAAATATAAGATAGCATTTTCTAATGTAAATGGTATGTATGAACTAGTCGAAAGAGACAATGTAATAGATTTAAATTCTAATAATATTATCCAAGATTTTTTAAAAGTGAATCCTGAAAGAATTGAAATTAAGAAAACAATTCATGATGAAAGTAGTTTTGAAAAATCAATAACAATTTTTCAAAATTTATATAATCTACATAAAACACTATTTAGTAATAAAGCTGTTAAATTTGGATTAGTTAAGTTGTATACTTTTGAAAAATTAGAGGAATCAATAAATCCTTTTAGCTTTAAAGTAAATATAGACAACCTGGACAATGGTAAAACATTTCTTCTTCTCAAAGAAGATGGTTTCAACATTAACATTGAATATACGTCTCAAAAAGGAAAATTAGTTTTGAAAGTTGATATTAATGATATAGTAGTCCCAAATTCTTATTATGAATGGAATCACATTAAAAAAATTAATGAACTCCATGATATTGTTATTAATGAAAATATTCCAGAGATATTTGGGAGTTAACAATGAGTGACCAAAATGATACAACATTACAAATAAAAGAAAACTCTCAAAACACGACGTCAGATTCGACTACTTCATGTTCATATGCAGTTTTATTAGATGGAGTTTTTACGTTTGTTGATTTAAATCAAGCTAGAACAGTCATCGAAGAGCAACAAAGACAAATTCAGAATTATAATGATAAAATTGCACAAATTGATAGCAATTCTGAATTGATTAAAAAATATTTTGGAAAAACCACTGATATAAACCGTCAGATATTAGATCGTTATAGAAAATTATTAACATGGATACAAAAAGGTGGTGTCTATTTATTATTTCTGTCATTATTACTTGTAGCAATTCCTCTTGGATTATTTATTTGGAAATTTAATAATGATGGTTCGTTAGATAGTCTAAAAACAATTTTGTCTTGGCTCGTTGGAATATATGCATGCATAAATATTGGTGGTCTATTTACTTGGGGAATATCATCTTTTGGATTAAAACAACAATTAGATTCAATAGACAAAAGAATTGATAGGATCGAAGATAAAGTTTATAAGTAACATAAACAATCTAAAACTAATTCATCTCCCCTCCCCTTATCATTTTCATAATCAAATTTATCTCCAATTATCAAAAAAAAGTATTCCCCTTCAAATAAAAAATTTCGGATTTCCCGGGTGGTTTTTTTCGTGTTGCATTTCAGTAGGTCAGCTTTTTTAGCAAGTCACAAGTCAACCACGAAGCCACGAAGGCACTAAGGCACGAAGGCACGAAGGACATGAACTAACCTTTCAGTGTATTTTCAGTGTTCTTCGGTGAATCTCGGTGGCAACACAATTTTTTTTCTCTTTGCTTCTTTGTTCTTTGTTCTTTGCGTTTTGGAAAAATCCGCCCACTCCCGGCATGGAAAGGATTTCCACTTCCTCGGACAGGCGCCGGGCAGCAGGCGGCTTTACTTTTTTAATGAAATTGGCTGGGAAAAGTTACATTTGTTATGTTATGCCAAAGTCCTGTTTGCTGATCTGTTCACAGCAGGTGGTTTTTTATATATCAAATCCGGCTTGTGTTTGGTTAATCTGAACCTTTTTATTTAAGGAAGAAGACTTACATTTTCTAAATATGATTTTTCCAAAAAAGCATTGACATTATAAGATTTCAATTTTTGTTGCTCCAAAAGGTGCAACACCCTTTTTGAAGGATGAAATGTGAAGAGTTATGTAAATAAACTGATGAGCGTCGGTCTCACGGAAAATGAGGCGAAAGTTTATTGCTGTCTATTGAGAAAGCATCAGTTTACGGCCACAGAAATTTCTCATTGTGCTGGTGTGAATCGATCCAAAATATACACAGTATTAGCCGGTTTAGCTCAGAAAGGTCTGTGCATCGAAAAGCTGGGAAAAATCAGACGTTTCGAAGCAATCCAGCCGGATACTGCCTTCCAGAAATTAATTGAAGATCAACAGCAAAAACTGAATATGATCTCTGAGCTGCCTGAGTTGTTACTGCCCATTTACAATACAAACAAAGCTGTTTCGTCCCCTTTCGATTTTATTCAGGTATTCAGCACTCCGGCCAGCATCATCAAAAAAAATCACACATTGGAACTGGAATCCAAAGAATATGTTCTATCCTTTTGTAAACCTCCTTATGCAATGATCAAATCTTTAGAAATTCACGATGAACAAAAGGAAAGTATGCAAAAAGGAATAATTTATAAATCGATTTTCGAAGTCGAACCAGATAATCTTGATTTCTTTGCCAGGCAGATGAAGAGCTTTGAGGATAAAGGTGAAGAGATCAAAGTTGCTTATCATTTACCAATCAAACTGCATGTGTTTGATGATCAGATCGTCATGTTTTCCATGATCAATACAATGAACCCGGAAGAAAACCTGACCTATCTGGTGATCGAGCACCCAGATCTGGCTGAAACCCTGATCACGACCTTCTATAAATATTGGAATGAAGCACTCAGTGTGACTGAATTTCTGGATCGAGAAGACATAAAATTATAATCTGATAATTTTCGGGAACATGAATTGCATAATGATTTAATTAATAAAAAAAGTAATAGAATGGAGGAGATAAATTGAGCAGAGTCAACTTGTTGATCGTATTACTATTAATAAGCCTGTCTATGGTTGCGCAAGATTATATCCCGGAAAACATTGTATCGGCTGAAATTGTGAATTCGCAGATTGTAGTAACTTACACAATACCGCAAGGTATGCACCAGACTTTACAGGAAGATTTATTTTATATCGAGGTAGATCCTCTGAAGGGAATTACGTTCGAACCAACTATCTATCCGGAAGGAAAAATGACCGAAGATGGTTATGTGGAATATCATGGTGTTATCAAACTAATAAAAAAGTTTACAATCGCCGGTAATTTCAAAGGAGTTCCTGAAATCACAGTTTATGCCGGTTTCCAGGTTTGTCTCGATACAGGCACTTGTTTCATGCCGGAAGAATTTGAATTCAAATTACCGTTCACCCCAAATATTTCATCTTCCCGGGAAGTTGAGCATCATCCGGCTTCTGCTATAATCAAGTTTCTGATCATGGCATTTCTGGGTGGCTTGATCCTGAATGTGATGCCTTGCGTGCTGCCGGTTCTTTCCATCAAAGCGATGAGCCTGGTGAAACAAAGTCAGCAGGATAAAAAACAAATCTTCCGAAATTCCATGGCTTACACTCTCGGTATATTGGTTTCATTCCTAATTCTGGCTCTCGTCATCGTCATCCTGAAAACATCCGGAGAACTGGTTGGCTGGGGCTTCCAATTTCAAAGTGCCGGCTTCGTGACAGGATTGCTTATTCTCATCTTCGTTTTTTCACTTTCCATGTTCGACGTTTTCATTATCCGTGCGCCCGGCATGACAGCAGCCACCAAAGCCTCTTCCAAAGGCGGTTATTCCGGTTCGTTTTTCAGCGGCATCTTTGCCGTTTTATTGGCTACTCCTTGCACAGCACCGCTATTAGCTCCGGCTCTCGGTTTTGCTTTTTCCCAGCCGCCGACCATGATTTTTAGCATTTTCATTTTAATTGGTTTAGGATTAGCTTTTCCGTTCATACTGCTGGGTATTTGGCCCAAAGCCATCAAAGCCATTCCACGTCCGGGTGAATGGATGAATATTTTCAAAGAAGTTATGGGCTTCCTGCTTTTCCTCACGGCGCTCTACCTGATACGTTCCCTCTATTTCCTGATCGGTGGAACCAACCTGATCAACGTTCTGCTTTATCTCATCATACTGGCTTTTGCAGTCTGGATTTACGGACGTTTTGCCAGACCGGAATTTTCCCGGAAAAAGCAATGGATCGCAACCGTAATTGCTCTGATAATCGCTATCGGAGCAGGATTTTTGACGCTTAACTTTGGCAATGCGGAAGCAGCAACCGACGAAAGTGCGCATTATCCCAGAGACTGGCAGAAATTTGAACCGGAGCTTGTGCAGCAATATCGCGATGAAGGCAAACCTGTTTTTATCGATTTCGGCGCAGAATGGTGCCTTACTTGTAAAACTAATGAAACAGGCGTTCTTTTCTCAAATGATATCGAAGCAGCTTTCAAAGAACACGGTGTTCAGATGCTGCGCGGCGATAACACCAAAAAAGATGATGTGATCGGTGAATGGCTGACGAAGTTCAATCGAGCCGGTGTACCGCTTTATCTCTTTTATATTCCTGGTCAGGAAGAGCCGGAAGTGATGCCCGAACTCATTACCAAAGATATGGTTTACAAACTGCTGGAATAACTCCGATCGAGGTCTTAATGAAAAAATATCTATTTCTTTCTGCCATCATCGGATTGCTGATATTCTTTGGCTGCGATCGATTTGAACATACATTTTATAAAACCCCGGTCGCACTTATCGAAGCCTCTGCAACAAGCGGATATATTCCTTTAACAATAATCTTTGTCGATGTTTCCGAAAATGGTAGCAAACCGATACAAGAATGGAGTTGGGATTTTGATGGAGATGGAATACCAGAAAACTATTACACGCAAGAGTCTATTCCAGATACTATTAAATTTACATATTTTACATCAGGTTTTTTTAATGCGATAATGACGATTTACGACGGCAAAAGTTATTGTGTAGATTCCCTTACCATCGAAGCAATCGATTTAAGTTCTCCCCTGGCTGATTTTAGTTATGTCCAACCTGAATATGGTTCCTTGGGAATTGAATTTTCAGACCTTTCAATCCCGGGAACAAATCCCATTACAAATTGGTCATGGGATTTTGACAACGATGGATCAATTGATTCCTCTGAGCAAAATCCTATTTTTAAATTTCCTACAGCCGGAGATTTTGACGTTACTTTAACAGTATCAGATGGAGTTTTTTCAAATGCTAAAACAGAAAAAGTATCTGTTCTTGGAAGAAGTGTTGTTATGGAACTTTTCACCGGTCAATGGTGTACCAATTGCCCCAATGCCGAAGATGCCCTGCACAACCTGAAATTGCAATACGGCAGCAGATTTTCTTATGTGGAATATCATTTTGGAGATGAACTCGCTCCGGAAAATTCTCCCATCTTCTATTATCCTTTCATGGGAACCTTACCATTTGGAATTGTGAATGGGAATGAACTTTTAATATATGCTGCTCCTTCCGTAGAAGAAGTTCAAGCTGATATCGAAAATGCAATTTTACCACTTTTGCAGGAACAGCTTTTAATCAAACTTTCCGAAGTGCAAACCACCCTGACCGATACTCTATTAACCGGCTCAATCCTGATCGAACTTGATCCTTCCGTTTCAACTTCGAACCTGGCTCTGGTAGCTGTGTTATTGGAAGATTATAATGATGAATATCTGAATAATCACGGCGAACCGCATCACAATATTGCGCTGAAGAGAGCGACGTTCGATATTTCTACAGCAAATCTGCAAAATCCGTTCGAATTTGAAATTACCGACCTGGCCGATCTGCCACAATGGTACATGAATAATACAACCGGTTTACCGGAAGATCTGACTTTGGTGCTCTGGGTGCAGATCCTTGAGCCTTCCTACAACGAAAATACCTGTGCTGTTTATAACGTTATCGAGATTCCGCTTCAATAAATTCTGAGGAGAAAATAATGAAAAACCTGATTCTTGCACTATTGATAATGTTCCTGACAATTCAACTTACTGCTGCCGACAAAGCCGGTGATTTCAAACTGGAAAACCTGGAAGGAAAGCAGGTGAAACTCTCGGATTATCTGGGACAAGGTCTTGTCATTGTGGATTTCTGGGCAACCTGGTGTGTGCCCTGTAAGAACGAACTTCCCAAACTGGATGAACTGCAGCAGAAATATGATTGCGTGACCGTTCTGGCTATCAGCACCGATAAACCGCGGGACAAAAGTGAAGCTATAACTCACGTTAAATCTAACCATTTTCAATTTCAGACACTTTTCGATCCTAACAAAATTGTCCAAAAACAATTCAACATCACCAGCATTCCCCGCACCTTCGTTATTGCCCCCGACGGCACGATCCTTTACGATCACACAGGCTACCAGCGGGGAGATGAGAATCATTACGAAGAAGTGATCATCAAGTGGCTGGAAGAACAGAAAGCCGCTGCCCAGGAAAAAACAGACGAAGAAGTAAAAGTTGAAAGCTCTGAAAACTGATGGTGGCAAAATGAGAAAACTCGCATTATTAACGATTTTGATAGCATCTGCATCTAACCTGTTACTGGCAGATTTCAGTTTTTCCGGTGTGAATGAATTCAAATATATCTATGCTAACCGCATCCTGGAACAGCGCAGTTATTTTTCCGACAAATTACAGTTTCAGATGCAATTCAATCAATTCCGGGCTGGGATCAAATATGATTTTTATCGTCCCAGATTTGATAAATTTGCCTTGTTGACCGAAAAAAATGAGAATTATTTCGACGAATATTATCTGCAATACGAATCCGATCATTGGTTTGCGCAGGCTGGAACATTTTCTGCCGTGATCGGTACCGGGATGGTGCTGCACAATTTTTACGATGAAGACTTTGAAAACGATTCCAGGCTGATCGGCGGTTATCTGAATCCCGTTTATGATAAATGGCAGTTGCAATTATTTGGCGGACTGATGGAAAGTGACGATCCAAACTTGAAAGACGAATATGACCAGGTGGGAGCGTTTGACTCAAAAATTTACCTGACCGACGAATTATCATTTGGCGGCAGCTATGTGATGCACAGAGAGCGGCTTTATAATGAAGACAGCGATTTCAACGACAGAAGAGTTTATGCAGGGAAATTGAATTATTCCTCTTCCTTCTTCGATTTGAAAGCTGAATATGCCGCCAGCAAAGATGATGATGATCTTGAAGGAACAGCGATTTATTCTAATATTACGTCCTATCTCGGTAAAATTACTCTGATCGGCGCCTACAAAAATTATGAAAATTTCAATGTGAGAATTTCCGATCTGCCGGTGGCAAATCACAGCGGTCAGCAGCTCGAACACAGTTGGGATCCGGGTCGGGATGAAGAAGGCTTGATGGGCGAAGTTCGTTATCTTCCCAACTACGAAAATGAATTCGTGATTAATTATGCCGGAGGTTGGAACAGCAATTTCAAGGTGAAGCAATCTGATTTTTATTCCGAATATAAACATGATTTTGAAAGTTGGTCGATCAAAGCGGAATATGCTGCCCTGGAACAGCTTAACAAAGAAAACGCCAACAGTTGGTACAAGGAGATCACGCCTAATCTGACTTTTGATTTCATGTTGAAAGATAATCCCATCCTGGTGAAAACGGAATATCAATACAAGGAAGAAGATAAACTTTCGGGCAGTCAATCCCACTTTGAACCGCGTTTGCAAACCGATATCGCATTCGGCAATTATTCATTTTCACTTACAGTAGAAAATCAGCTTGGAAAATCGGATGCTCCGGAAGACGGTGATGATGGCGAATATTGGATCGGCGGAGAAATGGCGATCACGATCTCGAGTGAATTCAACTTGATCGGTGGCATTACTGGTAAGATCATTTCATCCTTCCTGCAGAATTCCGACATTAGAATTTTCGCCGGCAAGGAAAAAGGCGGTATCGTTTGCCGCAATGGAGTTTGCAAGAATCAGGCGGAATTCGAAGGTGTCCGTTTGAACATTACGACGACTTTTTAGGAATTTGTAAAACCTTCGCAACGGTCGAAGAACCTTGCGAACGGTTGCATCATATAATAGATGTGATTAAGTAGTGTGTTCCAAACATCCCGAAATGTTTGGGAGGAAAAAGTAAAAAGTGTAATTCTGACGCTTATTCCCCTCTCGAGAGGGGTGCGGCTTTTAGCCGTGGGGTATGTTCCACATTGTTCTATGGAAGAATCTCGCTTTCCTAAGAAATGAAGAAAGCTGAAAGAATTTCAGTAGATTCTTCGAGAGCAAAGCTAAAAGATTCCTCAGAAAGACTCGTACAAATGTCTTTTTTGAAAGCAGAATCTTTATCTCAGTTTGCTCCTTCTCCTCGATAGGAGAAGGCTGGTTTACCCCGTGAAATTCAGCTTGCTGAATATTTCACTGGGGGATGAGGTCTAAATAAAAAAATTAGGAGATAAAAAAAATGAAAAAAGCAATTCTATTTTTAGTAATGATCAGTCTGGGAGTATTGTTTGCCGAATTGCAAATTGATATCCCGTTCGACCAGAATATCGTTGGTGAAGATTTTTCGGTGGTTGGACCTTATACTTATGAATCCGAATGGATGACGATCACCAATATCGGCACAACAACCGAAACCTACACACTCACCTGGACGTATGAATCTCTTCCGACCAACTGGACAGTGAGTGTATGTAATCCGGAATTCTGTTTATCCCCAAACTGGCCTGTTCCACTCACTCTTGCTCCGGGTGAATTCGAAGAACTCCATATCAGCATAAACGTGACCAGCACAGGCGGATTTGATATAAATATCACTCTCGCAGAAGGTGATCTGACGGAGCCCATCAGTCTTGATTTCAGATTTGACACTGCAGACAACGTGAATGCTGGAGAAGAACTGATCCAAGCTTTCAAACTAAGACAGAACTATCCCAATCCTTTCAATCCCAGCACGACAATTTCGTTTTCTTTAACCGCAAAGGACGCTCAAAACGCAAAGTTGGAAATCTATAATGTAAAGGGTCAGAAGATTAAAACTTTTTCAAATCTCCAAATCGCTCAATCACCCAATCAACAAATTGTCTGGAATGGATTGGATGATGCCGGAAAGGCTACGAGCAGTGGAATTTACTTCTATCAGTTAAGAATTGGTGAGCAGTCATTTACCAGAAAAATGGTACTTCTAAAATAGTGAAATTATGTTTGAGGCGAATTATTTTTAATAGTATTAAATAAATTTCTTTACAAACAAATCGTTTGAAAAGAAAAAAGTACAATGTGTAGTTGAATTGAAGAAAAACTAAAAACCAATAGGAGGTAGTATGAAAAAGATTCTTTTATTAGTAGCTCTATCAGTAACTGCTTTATTCATATATGCTACTCAAATCGAAGTTGTAGGAGAAGTATTTGCTTCTTACACTGGCTGACCTTATTGTCCGTCAGCTCTGGAAGGGCTGCAAAATTTGTATAACGCAAATGATCATTTAATCCCGATACTCTGGGAATCCGGAGGTCCCAACCCAAGTCCAAGTTATAGTACTCGAGGTGGATTATATTCAGTCGGTGGCGTTCCTCACGCTGAATTCGGCGGAACGATAGCTGTTGTCGGTGGTTACCCAAGCACTCCTATGAATTACCAACCGCAGTATAATTCACTTATCAACGTAAATAGTCCCCTGGCAATTGATCTTTCTATGATGATCTCAGGTCAGAATCTGATACTTTCTACGGACGTTGAAGTAACCAACAACATTACAACCACAAACAATAAAGTTATTTTTATAATAACTTATAATTTTGATGAAGTTTGGTTTAGCACTGCTGTCGGTTATGATCAAAGTACACTTTTTGACTTAACTTCTATTGGTCAAACAGGTAATTATGAATTTTTTTTTCCCATTAATTCCGCCTGGGACATCGCAAATTTGAAAGGAATTGTCCTGGTCCAAAGCTGGGGTAATAATTATCAGATTTTACAGGGTGCTTCCACTATGTTCACAGGATTGTTACCTATGTTTGGTTCAAATATTACTGAAGGTCCGGCTTATCTTGGTGTACAATTCACCAACAATTCTTTCCCGCTTACTGGAATTGATAGCTTTGAATGGGATTTCGATGGTGACGGAACTTATGACAGCACTGAAGAAAATCCCTATCATTTATACACAACTCCCGGTGTTTTTGATGTGACACTGAGAATCGGAGTAGGTGGAGAATATGCCGAAACAACTGCCACAGATTATATTACCGTTACAGACGGTTCCAATATTTCCGGTCAACTTTCCGGTATCTGGTTGCCGGATTTCACCTACACAATCACAGGAGATGTGAATATCTCTGCAACCGACGTTCTTTCCATCACTCCCGGCACCGAGATTTATATTGAAGACGGAGCACAATTCAGCGTTACGGGCTTGCTACAAGCTGATGCTTCGTCTAATCCAGAAGCTCCGATAATTTTCACATCCAATTCCGATTGGGAAGGTTTGCGTTTCATGGGATCTCAGGCAAATAACGTTATTGCTAACTGCGAAATTTCCAAAGCAGATGTAAGCGCAATCCGCATCGAGAATGGTTCTACAGTTGATATTATCGGCAACAAGATCTTCGATGACAGCAGTAGTGGTCTAGGAGCAGCTATTGAGGTTACTTCCTCAGCTGATGTTTTAATCTCTCAAAACATAATTGCCAACAACCATAGTTCAAATGCTACTGGTGGAATTCAATGTACCAATTCTCCGATAGAAATATCTAACAACATTCTCGCTAACAATACAGGATCTTACGGAGCTTTCATTCTTAAAACTGCTTCTGATGCCATTCTGACAAATAATACCATAGCTAATAATGAAGCAACCGGTTCACATCCTCATCCGTTCTTCATTTTTAATTCCGCTCCGATCATCAAGAACTGTATCATTTTCGACAGCAATGAGATTTTCTATACATCCGGAACTGTTAATGTAGAATATACATGCATCAGCGGTGGCTATGAAGGTACAGGTAATATCGATGCTGATCCGTTGTTCATCAATCCTTCGGGTGGAGATGGATTCGCTTTTAATGGTTTGAATGCCAACTGGGCCTTGCAGGAAGGTTCTCCCTGCATCGATGCCGGCGATCCCGATGCCATGTATAATGACCTGGATGGAAGCCGCAACGATATGGGCGCTTATGGCGGACCGAATGGTATGATTCCTACAGGTGTCAACGATGATCCGATCGCTGTTGTATCAAACAGCAACATCAATGTTTATCCAAATCCGTTCAATCCTCAAACCTCGATTGTTCTGAATATGACAGAATTAGATAAACTGCATCCGGTTTCGGTTGGCATCTACAACGTGAAAGGACAGCTTGTGAAAACGCTGGTAGAAAATGAAATTGTTAACCATTCAACTTTCATCTGGAATGGTACTGACAATAGTGGCAACAATGCAGCTACCGGCATGTATTTCGTAAAAATGAAAACATCTTCTTCAGAAATTGGTAAGAAAATACTCTTATTGAAATAATATAACTGCCGTTTCGACTCGTAAGTTTACGACGAGTTGAAGCGACAAATACCGGATTCGTTCGAGTCGTTGTAGTGAACTTCCTTACGACTCGATGAAAATTAAGCGGGGACATGTTCCCCGCTTTTTTTGCTTTACAAAACCGCTCATCAATTGCCAATTTGAATCCGGTTGGATTTTTCAGATTGACGCTTATAATTTCTTAGTGATTAGAATTTTGCAACATTTAAGAGTGGAGCGGAATGGGAGAATAAAAACTACAATGTTGTTTGCATTTGTTAGGTGATATATAGGATTTTCTTCTCCCATTTTCTGTAAAAAAGGAAATGAGAAAAGGGAATTGGAAGAAATGTATAATTTACCCAGTGGAATCCTCAACTTGTTGAGGAGCAACTCTGTTGCTATTCCACAGGGTG
>JAUSOT010000041.1 GCA_030656075.1 Candidatus Cloacimonadales bacterium | reverse complement strand
CATTTTGTGTTCTTTGTGCCTTCGTGTCTTTGTGGCCCAATCATTTCAGCAACATCATTTTCCTGGTTTTTTCGAATTTCGTTTTGCCATCTACTTCGGATTTCACTTTATAAAAATAAATCCCGGAAGCTGATTGTTTGCCATTTTCATCCTTTCCGTTCCAAACCACAGAATGCTGACCCGCTGAAAACTGATCGCTGGCAAGCTGCTTAACTTTCTGCCCCTTGATGTTATAAACTGCCAGTTCAACTTTGGAATCGAACGGGATCGAAAACTGGATTTTTGTGTCAGGATTGAAGGGATTTGGGAAGTTTTGATCCAAGGTGAAAGTTAGCAGTGCGACTGGAATATCAGCATTCACAATATATTCACTTTCATACGCTCCCATGTCCGGCGCATTACCGTAATATTCATTTTCATCCATATCTAAAATTACTTCTCCGTTCCATTCAAAGTAAGCTGTACCGGCATCGATGCAGGGGGAATTTTCAGTCAGATTGAAATCTCCATTGTCCGGATCGACAAAAAGCGGATCAGCATCGATGTTGCCTTCACCTTCCCAACCTTCCTGAATATCTGAATATGCAATTATTATTGAATCGGAATAAGAATAAACCTCATCGGGATTGTTGTTCCAGATAATAGAATTTACAAAGACAGGATTGGAATGAAGGAAGCACATAATGCCGCCGCCAAATGTTCCGGCTACGTTGTTTACTATTGTAATGTTATGTAGTCGTGGATGGGAATAAACTGCAACTCCCATTCCACCGCCATAACCTTCAGAAGCATTGGAGGAAATCTCTAAGTCTTTCAATATCGGTGCGGAAAAATTGGTGATCGAAATCCCTGCACCAAAAGTGTTCGTGGTGTTTTGAGTTATCACGTTGTTCTGGATTTTTGGACTGGCATTACTGCAAAATATTCCACCTTCGGAGCCATTCCTTATCGTAAAACCATTCAAAACTGCAGTTATATCTTCACCACTTTCAAATGTTACAACAGTACCGTTGGCATTTCCATCGATTATTGTCTGTGACACATAGTTTGTGTCTTGAGTAGTAAAAGATAGCGAAGTGACTGTGATGTTTTTTCCTGAGAAATTAATATTTTCCAAATAAGTTCCGGGATGAACCAGAACGGTATCACTGCCTGATGTGGCTCCAATTCCATGTTGTATTGTCGCAAATGGATAGATCAAAGAACCATTTCCCAATTCATCAGAACCATCGGGAAAAATGTGCCAGAGACTTCCGGAATAAGCAGGGGAATGAACTGCCATGTAGTCGGTTTTGATCATTGTGTTGAAATTACCCAGATCATCTTCCACAGTTAAACTTACGGCATAATAGCCGGTATCGGGGTAGCAATAAACCGGATTTTGCAGGTAGCTATCAATGTTTCCATCATTATCGAAATCCCAATGCCAGGAAGTTATCTCGGTAAAAAATTCAATAGAAGTATCGAAGAAATATGACGGTTGAGTCATGTTCACAGCCGTTGATTGTGCATAGAAATTTGCCCAGACTTCGGCATTTCCACCAAGATGATGAAAATAGAAAGCGCCCATATCTAACCTTGTACTATCAGGATCTGTTGGTTGGAACGGATCGCCTGCATCTATGCAAGGTGAATTCTCAGTTAAATGAAAATCTCCATTCAAAGAATCTGCAAATAGCGGATCTTCATCGATTATCCCATTAAGCCAGTTCACTATTCCGTTATTATTAGTTGTTATACCGGCTTCGCCGTTAGTGATATCAGAGAAAGAAATTGTGATAAGATTGTCATTTCCACTCGTATCAAATTCGATTTCCTGCGGAGAATTATTCCAGAATATGGAAGATGATAAAAGAGAGACAGATGAATTGCTGCAAATACCACCGCCATAATTTGCCGAATTGCAGGAAACGGTCACATTCTCATAATTAGCTTCCGAATTGATGGCAAAAACCGCTCCTCCTTTTTCAATGGCTGAATTATTATTTATCAGCATTTTCGAAAGAGTAAGATTAGAATCAATCAAATAAATTCCTCCGCCTTTATGTTCCGCTGTATTGGATGACACGTTTATTTCTTCAAATATGGCATTGCAATTATTTATATAAATTCCTCCACCGTTGTAGTTAGCCGAATTGGATATGATCGTTATTCCTGCTTCTAAAAGCGCATTATAATTATTCAAATAAATTCCGCCGCCGTTGACTTCGGCAGAATTGGACATTACGATTACATCTTCAAAATTGGGAATATATCCACTACAGTAGATTCCACCACCTTCAGTCGCTGCCGAATTCTCGATTATTTTCACGTTACAAAAAGAGCTGCCCGGCGAACTAAGATATATTCCACCACCACTTTCGGTCGATGTATTGAATGAAATCTCTAAATTTTTCAGCAGGGGTGCAGAATTATTTATAATTCTAATTCCTGCTCCATTTGTGCTTGTTGCATTTTGCGTAATTATATTATCCAAAATTTTCGGACTGGCATGACTACACAATATTCCACCTTCAGAACCATTGGTGATAGTAAATCCACATAAAACCGCAGTCGAATCTTCATAACTGTCAATGCGAATTACAATTCCATCGTTATTTGCATCAATCACAGTTTGTGAAATATAGCTCGAATCCTGAGTAGTATAAAAAAGTGATCCGATAATAATGTTCTTGCCATTGTAATCTATATTCTCCTGGTAAATACCCGGATTAACCAGAACCGTATCACTGCTGGCCGAGACGGCAATTCCATGTTGAATCGTGGCTAAAGGATATTCCGGCGAGCCATTGCCAAGTTCATCTGAGCCATCCGGATCGATGTGCCAGAGATGGGCTGAATATTCAGGTGCAAGCACAGTTATAAAATCCAGCTTGATCATCGTGTTGGAATTGCCCAGATTATCTCCCACGGTTAAACTTACCGAATAATAGCCGGTATCAGGGTAACAAAAAACCGGATTTATTTCATAACTATCGATTACTCCATCGTTTTCAAAATCCCATTGCCAGGAAGTTATAGTTGTATTGAAAGCTAAAGAAGTGTCGTGAAAATTTGCAGGTAGCATCATATAAACCACCATAGAATCTGCTGAGAAATCTGCCCAGACTTGTTCACCACCTCCAATATGATGAAAATAATAGGCTCCCATATCTGCCCTGGAACCATCGGGATCAGGCAGATGGTAAGGATTGCCGGCATCTATGCAGGGCGAATTTTCCGTTAAATGAAAATCTCCATTCAAAGAATCTGCAAAGATCGGGTCTGCATCTATATTTCCATCCAGCCAATTCAAGACTCCGTTATTCCAGATTGAAATACCGGCTTCACCGCCCATAATGTCGCAGAAAGAAATTGTGATAATATTACCTTGCAGATAGATTTCTTCCGTAGAGTTATTCCAGAAAATGGAAGATAGCAAAGTTGGATATGATCCTGAGCTATATAAATCACTTCCCTCATATGCAGAATTGTTGGCTATAGTCACATTTTCCAAATCTACATTTGAACCACTTGCATATATTCCACCGCCACAGCTTACCGCAGAATTATAAGTAATTTGTGCACTTTTAGAAATGAGGGTAGATCCATTAATATAAACTCCACCACCTCGGTAATTTGATACGTTTTCTGATATCATAGTTCCCATGATAGAAGTGCTAGAGCTATCTAAACTAATTCCACCTCCCCAGCTATCTGCTAAATTATTTTCAATTAACGTGTTTATAATTGTAGAGGAAGTGTCATGCAAATATACTCCACCACCTGAGTGATTTGATTCGTTATCAGCTATCACGGTTCCCGATATCTCAAGGTCAGCATGATAGGAATAAAGTCCACCACCATTATCTTCGGCAAAATTGGATGCAATTATCAAATCTTCTATAGTTAATGAAATACCATAACCCTGGCAGCAGATTCCCCCTCCATTACTGTCCGCCGAATTATTCAAGATTTTCAGGTTACTCAAGTAACAATCTGATGCTTCGATATAAACTCCACCACCGTTATAGCTATGACCATTAGTAACAGTTAAATTGTTAATCGAAGCATTATGAAATAAACATTCCAAAACACGCTCAAATCCATTTGCATCTACAATCGTAAGGTCTCTATTATCTCCCGAGATGGTCACATAACTTTTACACGAGATAGGAAATGTTTCTCCCGTCATCAATGGTGAATAAGTACCTTCTGCCAGAAAGATGGTATGAGGTTCAAGACTATTTGCGCTGATGATTGACATGGCATAAGTTACAGTTTTTAGTGGATCTTCCGGCGTTAATCCGCTATTTTCATTCGAACCTGCAGGACTTACATATAAATCAGAAAATACCTGTTCAATTTTGAAATTAAGAATATCAAAAGTAAAATGATCGATTGGGTAGGCATATTGATCATCAGGATATAAAACAGTGAAAGTATCTACGAATACATCAACATACACGTTACCGCTCGCAAATAGATCGTAACTCAAATAATTATTATTAGTACTATTCAAATAAATATTACATCGATTTTCGGGATCAAAGACAACTGTGGAATCATAACCAAACGTAATGCCGCCGCCATACTGTTCCGCAACATTTTCAGAAATGGTTACACCGCTCAAGGTTAGTGATGAACCGTTATAAATTCCACCACCATTCCGATAAGCTACATTATTAGTGATGATCCCGTTTGTAATCGAAATATTAGAATCATAGTTATTTTCGATTCCTCCACCATATCTGGCAGTGTTGTTTGAAATTGTAACGTTGTTCAATGTGGGAAAGGCTCCCCAGCTGGAAAGGCCGCCACCAGCCTGATTATCTCCACCTAAAGCAGAGTTTTCACTTATGATCATATTATTTAGTATTGGCGCTGCACCACCAGAACAAAATACTCCACCTCCATTACACCAGCACAAATTCCCTGAAATAAGAGAATTCTCAATGATTGGATCAGTATTAGCACCACTAAACAGGATTCCACCACCGTCACTACTAGCGAAGTTATTTTTTACTGTTAAATCTGTTAGAATCGGACTTGATTCCCAAAGGAAAATGCCTGCCCCATAGCCAGCTATGTTATGGGAAATTTCACAATTATGAATTTCAAGATTAGATGAAAGATTGATATAAATTCCCCCACCACAACGATCGGCATAAGGAGCATTATAATCCGATGATTTGGCATACTCAATCCTGCAGTATTCCAATTTGGAATTTCCCTGTCCATTATATATACAACTCATAAAACGCAACCCGTGCCAGCTGCCATCGGTTGTTGAGTAATTACTAAATCCCGTAGTGTCTGCAACTGTAAACAAAATGGAATCTGCCGGAGTGCCCTGAGCCAGCAGTTTTCCGTGAAT
>JAUSOT010000039.1 GCA_030656075.1 Candidatus Cloacimonadales bacterium | reverse complement strand
CATTTTTAATTCTTGCTGACCAATGAACTCCTTTACTAATCATTTTCAATAATTCTTCCTGTTCTTCTTTGGTTAAATTTACCACATATTTGATCATTTTTCTTACCTCCATATGTGGTCAAATATATTTTCCCGATACGTTTTGTCAAGCTTGACGTGACACTAGATATTCAGAAAGACAAAGTAAAATTAAATAAATTAGAAGATTTAGCTCTTGAATATTCGAACTTCATTCTAATCAAATCACAACCATGTTTTGAATATTGGTTTTATTTACATAGAGATAAGTATTCAAATAAATATTTTTCAACATGGAATAATGAAGAACCATTAAGACCAGAGGTATGGAAAATAATCAATAATTATGAGAAATCCGAGAAATTTTACCATTCGAGTAATGGACTAAAGATTTATACATTTCTCAGACCAAAATTAATTAATGCGGGGATTAACTCTTTAAAATTATTTCAAGATAATACAAAAACAATATGCGAAATTTTCTATGTAGTTGGTATTCTTTTTTGTTCAAAATGCAGGGGTACTGATTGTTCTAATAACAAATTTTTCTCAGAATGTATAAATGATAAGCATCTTTGTGACAATATGAAGGAAACATTTGAAAATTATTAGGTAATTGTCGTTTATCTAAAAAATAATATCACAAAGATTTTCTATAATTTTACTCAATTATACACCTTCCCATTCCAGACAATAGAATCTACGTAAAACGTTTCGCAGGCTTCAGCTCCATCATCTGTGCGAATTGTACTTGTCTTCCAGACGTATGGCCTTTTGCCTTCAAACGAGACATCTACCAGATAACCGCTTATCCTGATATTGTCACCTTTCTTTACTTTCTTGATTACTTTCAGTAAATTATTGCTGGCAGGTATCAAATGGCAATTTGCCGAATTATCTCTGATCTCGGTTTGTGGCGTTGTGTAACCTGGTCCCCAGGAATAGAGATAAAATCTGAGTGTTTGCTTAATCTTTAATCCGTTTAATGTGTTTGGATCGCTCATGATTCCCCAGCCCAAAGCAAAATCCCAGAGAATCGTTTTGGCTTCAAGACCCTTGTAATATTTCTTCTTATGCAGAAGCCTGGCATCGATGGAATAGGATGCACGGGGAACGAAACTCACTTTCTTATATAGTTCATTCCTGAATTGAGGCTCTGTGGTTTCTACTTGAATCGGTTGATTCTGTGGTTGTAATGTCTCATGAAAATCTTTAGTTTCAGTCGGGATTGATAGGACATAACTGACACCAAGATAGATAATTATGACAGCAGCGAAGGCTGATAGTATTAGTTTCAAAATTGCTCCTATTTTTTTCTTAGAAAATTAAAACTAAAGAAGATGCTTATTTCTCTATCTATGTTACTTTTACTTCTTCGATTCAGAATCAGGTTCTTCATCGGTTTCTTCGAATGTCAGATCATCTTCCGTTTCTTCCGGTTCAGATATTTCCCGTACTGTTTTCCATTCAACATCTTCAAACCTATCCTCAGATTCCTCTGAATCTATATCTGCTTTCCCAAATTCACTTTCAAAAGTAAGATATTCATCAGGTTCTTCAGCTTCCGTTTCTTTTTCTTCTGTTATCTCGACGACGGTTGCTGGTTGTTTTTTTTCTTTTTTTGAAGGTTCTTCCGATTGAGATTTATCTTTATCTATGAGAAAGTCATCATCACTTTTTTCAGCAAAATTCTCTTTATTCTTTTCGTCTGCTTCGTCAAAAATTTTCGTTTCTAGATCATCAGCATTGCCGGATGGTAAGATTACTGTTTCCCTTTTCTCTTCTCTTTTCATTTCAGGCTCGACAGCTTCTTTATCAGGTTTCTTTTGTTCTTCTTTTTTCTTCTTTTGTGAAGGAGTGAGTGGAACGAATTTTCTGGCGTAACTGTCATCATCGATACGTTTAATGAGTGTTTGTTTCCAGCCAAAACGAGTGGCTGCTTCCAGAGATTCTTCATAACCAACGTTTTGGCGCTCTGTGTGTGGGCGATAAAACATCAGCCAGATTTCGTTTGGATTATCTTGATTATCTTCCAACCATGTCTGCCATTCCTGAAGCGTTTTGGCGTAAAACTTACTTTGAATTTTACCTTTTGTTCGTTTTGCCATCATTTCCTCCTACTCAATTACTGAAATTAAAAACTCGGTTTTTTTTGTGAAGAAAAAAATATTCCGCTCTCGAATGATACTTCGAGAATGAGAAAATAAGCTTATTTGATCGAAGGAAAATGAAAACCCTATTCACGCCATTTAGCTTTCAATTCTGCCAGAAGTTCGGAATATTTCTGATCGATAATTTCCAATTTTTTCTGCATTTCAGCCAAATTTTTCACGATCAGCTTATCTTCCAGCCAGATAATGGTTTCTTCAGGGAAATCCCGGTGGGTGTAGCGCAAACCAAAATCACTTTTAGCAGGGCAGTATTTCAAATTCCAAAGGTATGCCATTCGGTTAACGAGCTGATAATACAAAACGAAAGCATCCACAGTGTTTTTGCGCAGGATCTGTTTTTTAACGTCCAAGATCAGTATCCAGGTAGAATCATTGATTAGTTTATAAAATCTTTTTCCTTTTTGAGCTAATTCTTTTTCCTGTGTGGGTGTGGAATCAAACAGTCGTTTATGATCGAACCAGACGATGGAATGTCCATGCCGGTCAATTTCCATGAAACGATTTCCGGCTGAAAGTTTTTCGATGAGAATATCAACGTAAAAATACTCGGGTGTTTTATCGAGCAGGTAATAACACTGGGAATGCCCGTGCCAGCTTGGCTCCGGAGTTCTGAAATTTTCTTTGATTCCGTAGTTTTTCTGCAGATATTTCTCGATCTTTTCAAAGGTATCTTCCACCTTTTTGTCATCACAGATAATTCCCAGATCGAGATCGGAATATTGATCAAGATAACCTGTAGCTGCCGAACCGCCTTCCCACACGCAGTGGATCGCAGAGTTCGATTCGAGCAGTTTTTTGATTTTAACAATAAAATCTTTTCTGAAATTAATCATAGTTGTTCCTGGAAATATTTTCTCCTGTGTTTGAACGGTGATTGCAGTTTCAGTTCAATCCCTTCAGGATTGGAAATCACTCTCTTACTTCACCGCAGGTTTCACCTGCGGTTACTAAAGTTGAACTCTTGCGAGTTCCCTGAAAAAATCAAATTTCTCGTCTAATCAATCCTGGAAGGATTGAACCTTATTAGCCGTAGATGCAATCTACGGAATAAAAAGAACAGCGTAATCCAATCCTGAAGGGATTGAACTAAATTATCATTAAAATAAATATTTTTCATCATATTGTATTTCCGCTTCTTTATACAAATTTATCAGTTCTTCCCGAAATGATACATTTCTATGATGCTCTTTCTGGCTTATAATATATTTTATCAAATTTTCTTTATCTTTAAAAGAACAGGTAAAAGCCGCATACCCTTCCTGCCAACTTTCAAAAAAAGGAAAAATATTCTTCTTCTTTATCCAGATAGAACTGCTGACTTTTATATCTTTGATAAAATTCGATAAACAAATCGTAGGATGAAGACTGGACAATATGTGCAAATGGTCTTCAACACCATTAATCCGATAGAGGTGAGATTTCTTGTTTTTAATTGTTCCCCAGATGTATTTAAATAATTCTTCTTGTCCTTCAAATTTTAAAGTTCTTTCCCTTTTTTTTGTGGAGAAAACTATATGATATATAATTTGGGTATAAGGCATAATTCCTTTTTCCTTTTTTATTCAATCCTTTCAGGATTGTTGTTTCATTTATATTTTATCTCCACAGGATTCTCTTATAGTTATTAATATTAAACTCTTACGAGTTTGCTGCTTACTATTCATCAATTTCAATTTCCCCTATCCTGAAAGGATTAAATTTTAATAGCCAAAGATGAAATCTATGGATAAAAAGAGCACAATCCCAATCCTGACAGAAAGTTTATCTCCACAGGATTCTCTTATAGTTATTAATATTAAACTCT
>JAUSOT010000037.1 GCA_030656075.1 Candidatus Cloacimonadales bacterium | reverse complement strand
CTCTCAATAAATCTTTAGAAAGCGACATTTTATTTCTGAAACGGTTTGGAAAAAAAATGAGAAGGATCGGAGTCTGGAACCTTATCGATAAAGAAAATCTGTAATGCGGTATCAAAAAGCATGTTTCACCTCATACTTTCCGCCATTCTTTTGCCACTCACCTTCTGGAAGCAGGAGCGAATCTGCGCGTTGTTCAACTGCTTTTGGGGCATGCGAGCATAAATACAACTCAGATCTACACTAATATTGACAGCAAATTTATCCAGAAAGAGCATAAGCTTTATCATCCGCGCGATAAATGGAAAATATAACTTATTTGCAGTTAACAAACTGTATCTCACATTAATAAACAGAATTATTGACATCTGAGCAAGATAAAAAAAAATGTCAAAATTAAAATTATGGAGGCATAAATGTATAGAAAGAGCGGATTGATCCTGTTTGTGATACTCTTTGGTATTTTTGGAATATTAAACGCGGAAAAATCTTTGGAAAGAATGGCCAACGAAGCCGGAGTTGAAGGCGAAACTCTTTATAACAGTGGAAAATATATCGATGCTGCAAAAGCTTTTGAAACTGCCATCAGTAAATTGAAGGAAGCAGTGAAAGAAGAAGGAATTCCTTTGGATAACGAAAAAATTTCCAGATGGTGGGAATATGCTTTCAATGGCTATTTTCGGGGAAATGATTTTGAAAATTCTCTACGAATATTAGATGAAAGGCTTAAACTCCAACCCTGCAATTTTGATCTGATCAACTATAAGGCTATTATTCTGGATAAACATTTGCATAGAACCGTGGAAGCTATCGAAGTTTTGAAAAAATATGATGAACAGAACCGGAACTTTAATGTAGATAAAAAAATCGCCGGTTATTATGTGGATTTGGATGATAAAGAAAACGCTTTGGCTTGGTTTATTAAAGCATATGAATTGAAAAAGGATTCAAAGGTTATAAAGAATATAGCTACACTTTATGTTCAGCTTGGAAGAAATGCAGAAGCTGTGCAGGCTTATGAAGATTTCATTCAAACCAATCCCAAAGAAAGTGTATTAGTGCAAACTTATAAGAATATGGGAAAACTTTATGAAGACATGGGAAATTATTCCCAGGCTAACACCTACTATGAAAAATCTCTAGCCTTGAAGTATGACAGCACCATAAATCTTTTGCTGATAGTAAATTACTATGATCGGGACGACTTCACCAAATGTCTGGAAAAGATCAATCAAATGCTCAAGAATAATTCCGGTAATGCCGATGCTATCTATTATCGAGCCATGGTTAAATATAACCAGGATGACAAAGTCGGAGCTAAAGCAGATTTCCAGAAAATTATCAATTCCAAATACAGTTCTTCAGCCAAAAAATTTATTGAAAGCATCAATTCGGAATTATAAAGGAATAACATGCAAAAATTCATAATTGTTGGAAACTGGAAAATGAATAAATCTTTCCAGGAAGCGGAAGAATTTTTTCTGGATCTGGTGGATGTTCTTGAAAACAAGGAACTTGACAATATCGAAGTTGTTGTTTGTCCACCCGCAGTTTATTTGGAAATGGCTACGGATTTAGCTGCCTGTAATCCCTTTTCCATTGGAGCACAAAATTGCAGCCAGTTCGATGATGGAGCATATACAGGTGAAATCTCCGCCTCGATGCTGCATTCCATGGAAATGGATTATTGCATAATCGGTCATTCCGAACGTCGGCAATATTTTGGCGAAACTGACGAATCTGTGAATGCCAAGCTGAAGAAATTACATGAAAACAGCATTGTTCCAATCGTTTGCATCGGTGAAACATTGACACAAAGAGAAAAAGGCGTAACCAAAGATGTGATCGTGAAACAACTCAGCGGCGCTTTCCAGGATGTCGATGTTAATGATAACGTTGTGATCGCCTATGAGCCTATTTGGGCGATTGGAACAGGAAAAACAGCTACTCCGGAGCAGGCGCAGGAGATCCATGCTCTCATCAGAAAATGGATCGCAGAGAATTACAACGAAGATGTTGCAAAAAAAATCCATATTCTTTACGGTGGAAGCATGAAGCCAGAGAATATTGATGACCTGCTGATCCAACCTGATATCGATGGCGGTTTGATTGGTGGAGCGGCTTTGGATATTGCGAAATTCTCATCGATGATAGAAACTGCCGTGAGATTATAGAAGCAAATAAAGCTTTCTAAAAACCCACGGCGTCAGTC
>JAUSOT010000010.1 GCA_030656075.1 Candidatus Cloacimonadales bacterium | reverse complement strand
TCTCCCCTTACAAAGGGGAGCAATTAGGACTTGTTATATTTGAATAACAGGTAAATTAAATGAAAAATAATCTACCGGAAATACTGCCGATCAGAATTTACGGCGACAGAGTTTTGCGTCATATAGCCGAACCTGTAGCGGAAATTACACCGGAATTGCAGGAATTCATTGCCGATCTGGTGCACACAATGTACGAAACCGATGGAGTGGGATTGGCTGCAACCCAGGTGGGAAGATCACTACGAATTATCGCTGTTGATGCTTTCTGGTTCAAGGAAAACGGCAAGAAAGATACAGTCGTTCTCATCAATCCTGAGTTTATCGAATTTGACGGATCATCAGAATTAGAAGAAGGCTGCCTGAGTTTACCGGATATTTATGAAAAAGTTCCCAGGGCAGAATGGGTCAAGATCAGAGGTTTAAACGAAATAGGTGAGCAGGTGGAATATGAAGGCGGAGGACTTTTCGCCCGGGCTCTGCAGCATGAATATGATCACCTGGACGGTGTTCTTTTCATCGATAAAACTAGCAAACTAAAAAAAATGATGTTGAAGAAAAAGCTGAATGATCTACAAAGCACCACCGACGAAAACGGCGTGAATATCGGCAAACAGAAGCATCATTATCATGGTGAATTATAAATGTTTGTCTTTGCGAGGAATCTTTTATTAACTTCAACCGAAGCAATCTCTACTGTTGAAAGAAGAGAAAGACATTATAAATAAATTCTTAGGAGATAAATCATGAAATTAGAAGATGTAAAAAAGCTGATCGAAGAAAAAGAGGTGAAAACTATCGATCTGAAATATTCCGATCTGATCGGAAACTGGTATCACATCACCTTCCCGGCTCGCAGGCTGGAATATGTATTGGAAAACGGGATTCCGTTTGACGGTTCCAGCATTCCCGGCATGAAATCTGTGGAATCAGGCGACATGATATTACTGCCGGATATCACCACTGCCATCCTCGATCCGTTCACCTACCATCCCACCGTGCGCATGCTTTGTTATATTTGCGATGCAGATACGCGCAGTGGAGTGAAAAAAGACCCCCGCAGCCTGGCCAAAAGAGCCAATGAATTCATCAAACAATCCGGGATTGCCGATGAATCATACTGGATCCCGGAATTTGAATTTTACCTGTTCAACGAAGCGGAGATCAGCAACAAAAAATCCAGCGCCGGCTATAAATTCACTTCTTCCGAAAATAAAGAAGACCTGCCCGGCAGCTACAAGGATAAAGACGGAACAGCCGTGGCCAACCGCAAAGGCTACCATATCGACACACCTTTCGATAAATATGCCGATATACGGGAAGAGATGGTTCAACTGATCGAAAATATCGGCTGTCCAGTCCGCTACCATCATCATGAAGTCGGTCTTTCCGGACAGCAGGAAATCGAAACAGAATTGATCGAATTTGATATCATCACTGATAAAATGATGTATATCAAAGACATTATTCACAACTGCGCTCTGGAAAACGATATGACAGCCACCTTTATGCCCAAGCCACTTTATGATGAAGCCGGCAGCGGTATGCATTTTCACATTCAACTGCGAAATAAAGGTAAAAACATTTTTTATAAAAAAGGAAATTATGCCGATCTGAGTGAAGAAGCGCTCTTTTTTATTGGTGGAATTTTGAAGCATGGACGATCTCTCACAGCTTTCACCAATCCCAGCACGAACTCCTTCAAACGGCTTCTACCAGGATTTGAAGCTCCCGTGAAATTGTTCTTTGGTCTTGCCAACCGCAGCGCCGCGATCCGCATTCCCAAGTATGCCATCAGCGAAGCCATGAAACGCATTGAATTCCGTACCAGTGATGGAACCTGCAATTACTATCTGGCTATGAGTGCTTTGCTCATGGCTGGTTTGGACGGCATCAAAAACAAAATTATGCCCACTAAAGAAAATGGTTACGGACCATTTGATGATAATGTGTTCAAATGGAGTGAGAAAGAGCAAGCCAGACTTCTTACAATCCCGTCCAGTTTGGAAGAAGCCCTCGAAGCATTGAAAGAAGATCACGAATATCTGCTGGCTGGAGATGTGTTCAACATCGAACTGATCGAAAGCTGGATAAAAGAAAAGATGAAGGAAGTGGTGGCTGTGCGTAATCGTCCGCATCCTTATGAAATGAATTTGTATTATAGTTTGTAACCCTTCTGCTGTCTTCCTATAGTTATATTGAAAGAAAAGTGATCGTTTTCTTACGAAAGCCGGCACTAACAGGGCAGAACATGAGAAAAGAAAGAAGAATTGTATATTTAAACCTTCCGGGATTGATTTTTCGGAAGGTTTTTTCGTAACGCAAACATCCTGTTTGCGACAACAAATTCCCTTCCGAAGCTTATCTGCCTGCTGCTCTTTGTAAGAAGATTCGGAAGGAAATTCTTGATCAATCTTTCCGGATCTCAGCAGGAAGAATTTGGTGAAGGAAAGCTTCGGAAAGGATTACAAACACTTTCACAAAATGTCTGAGACTCTTCGTGAGAATAAATTGAAAGAATTCTCAGAGAGACAGATAAATCAGTGTTTATCCGTGTGAATCCGCAGTAAAGAATTCCTGAAAATCAACCATTCTCAGGAATATAAATAAAGAAAATTCTTTAAGTTGACTATCCCCGTGGCAGAGCCAAGGAGTATTTTGCCAACTTCATTTCAGCCAGCTGAAAACCGAATTTTCTAATATCAACCCCCTCTGCCTTCGGCATCTCCCCAAAGGGGGAGAAAATGAGGATACCCCGACGCAGAGCATCGAGGAATTCTTTTGATTAAAGAAAATAATTTTTTAAATATTGAGTTCCCTCTAAAAACTCGACTTTCAGTTAATGATTCAAACAACTTTCTATCCTAATATTGCTTTGACGATTTTGCTCAAACAGGTTCCAAAATCTTCCTACAATCCTCAAAATTAACCTTAATACCATTTTCATGCGATATAAAACAAATATTTGGCTATTATTGCTTATATTCTTCATCATGTGTCTGTAGATTCGTCCGAAATTGATACCGATGGCTTTCGAGAAGACAAAGAGGCTCGCCTTGAAGTAGCCCCGTACTTTCAATTTATGATTCTTTGTCGAATAAACAAACTCGAACATGGTTGCTTCCACATTCGAGCGCAACTTGTTACGTTCGGGTGGCAGCTTGAGAATCTGTCGGTGTCGTTGCTTGCGAAGATAATCCTTTCGCGAAAAATAAAACACACGTCCCTTTTTCTGTTGTATTGCGGGACAGCGTGATTGCAAAGGACATGAAGAGCATATTTCATTATCAAATAATGCTTTATGGCGCGTCTTTGTGGGTTTGGAAGGCACGGTCTGTGAACGAGGACAAGTCACTTGGAATACTTCCGGTTGAATCTCCTCGATCTCCATCTCAACTGCTGCGTCTTGTCCACGCACGGCTGTCTGAACTGGCGTAATACCTTTCTCTTCAAATATTTCGTCATTTGCTTCACTGCCGTAAGCTCCATCAAAATGCAACTCTTCCAAATCCGGCAGCTTGGCATCCAAACTATCCAGACGGTCATTCAAAATGTTACTGTCATCTACATTATTGGGTTGCGTTGCAACATCGACGATCAAATTGAGCGGATTATCGGGATGACAAGTCTCCACAACATTGCCGACGTAACCCCGATGATCTTCTCCATTCTTCCTGCGATAAGTAGCATCTTCATCATCGGGAGACTGCAGGAAATTACTCTTGATCTCCTGGGAAGGGATAAGTTCCAATTTATCGTTTTCGCTTAGTTTGAAATGCTCTTCATAAACTCGTTGGAATATTTGATATTCCTTCTCATTCTCATATAATGAAGAAAGATGGGTGTGCAGCCAGTAATAAATCTCGGAAATCTTCTCAAATTCATGAGGTAAATCCGAACCTTTCAAATAATAGAGATAATGCTCCGAAGTTTGCTCTGTATATGAACTGAATTGCGATCTGAACAACTCTTGATCGGATTCCGATAAAATGCGATACAAACGCAGCACTACTTCCAGCAAAAGTTGAAAACGACCATATCTTCGGATGTTGGAATTGATCATAAATGAATCGGTGCGGGCTATATTGGTCTTTAACTTCAACTCATGAAGCTGATTCTTGGTCAAGTTATCGAAAGCCAGCTCGAACAAATTCACACCGGTTTTCCCATAATAATCAGACATCCTGTTCTGGAAATTGAAGATGGTTGCTTCGTTAAAAGGGATTGTACCTAAATTAAATAAACCAACGGAAGCACGAACGGCAAGATTGAAGTGAAGCTGTTTGAAGAGCTCGCTGTAACTCCAGTTCTTCCTGTCTTTCAGGATCAGAGCGCTGATCATGGCATTAACCGGCGAATTGGGGCGGCCGTTGTCGTTGCAATAAAGGCAGGAAAACTGCTCCTCCCGGATGTTGCAAAAGATGAGTCGGTAAAAGGCGTATTCTTCTGTCTTCTCTACCATTTTACGAATTTCATCGGGACTCGACATCTCATAATCAAAAAAATCTAACTGCTCATGACTTGTATTTTTCCGAAACATTTTACTTCTCTCTATTTGCTCTCTTATTTTATGTGTCTATTATTAGCAATGACCTGTTTATAGACAAGTTATTTTTTGAAGGTTTTTAGAGGGAACTCAATATTGAAATTATTCTTTCTCAGTTCGAGGAGTTGTGTTCTCAGCAATTTTAAAAACAACAATAATAAACTCAAGCCAGATTCTTAGCATAATCACATATATAAAAAAAACAAATAGAAGTAAAATCAGAGACATGACACTATAGCGAATCATAAGAAATCCACCAAATCTGAGCATGATAAAAAGTACCACAATGATGGCTAGAATAACACCTAAAGTAAATAGAAATTTGATTAATTTTGGTGTAATAAATTCCGAAAATGAAAAATCAAATAACGCTCCCAAAAACCCTTTTTTCCCTTCCATAAACTCCTCCTTTATTTTGCTTCGTAAACTTGTATCCTTTTTAATTTTATAGATTTATTTGTGTCAAACGAAAAAAAATTACCCTGCCATCGTCTCTTACTTTTCTTTAACAGTTACCCTACAATTTTAGAGATATCGAAGCTGTAAACCCGCTTATAGAGCGAAAGATGTTTTTTGCCACGCTAAAACGTGGTGCCACAGAAATAGCTGATAAAACTTGACTGCAAACATCATCATTCCAAAATTTGGGTGTCATATGAAGGAGGAATAGATGTTTGCACGAATCAAGAAGTCTGGTAAGAATGAATATCTTCAGATAGTTGAGAACTATCGGGAAAATAAGAAGTCAAAACAGCGAGTTATCGCCACTTTGGGCAGATTAGCCACGATGCAGGACAAAGGCGAGATCGAGAGATTGATCCGCTCCTTTTCTCGTTTTTCCAGGAAGTCAGTGTTGCTACTTTCCCATCAAAGTAATCTGCGCACTCAAATAAAGAAGATAGGTCCCGTTTTGATCTTCGATCGTCTCTGGCAGGAGACTGGGATAGCTTCCATTCTCAAGAATCAACTTTCGGAGCGTAAATTTGAATTTGATGTGGAACGTGCTGTATTCATCACAGTTCTACATCGTCTGATGTCATGCGGTTCTGACCGTAATTGTGATTATTGGCGTCGGGATTACAAGCTTCCCGGAACGGAGGAATTGTCATTGCATCACTTTTATCGAGCCATGTGCTTTTTGGGAGAGGAAGTATCTGATCAAAGTAAAGCAAGTCCCTTTACGTCCCGTCGGCTCAAAGACATCATCGAAGAAGAGCTTTTCTTTTCCCGTCGAGATCTGTTCAGCAGTTTGGAAATGGTCTTCTTTGATACGACCTCTATCTACTTTGAAGGAGAAGGTGGCGAGACCCTGGGCAGGAATGGTCATAGCAAAGATCACAGACCGGATTTGAAACAGATGATCATCGGTGTCTTGATGGACAATACCGGAACGCCGCTTTGCTGCGAAATGTGGCCTGGCAATATTGCCGACGTCACCACCTTGATTCCCATCACCGAAAGCGTCAGGAACCGGTTTGGGGTTGATCATTTTTGTATTGTGGCAGATCGGGGCATGATCAGTAATGAATCGATTCAGCAGTTGGAATCGTCTGAAAATACGATCCGATATATCCTTGGAGTACGAATGCGACAGGTAAATGAAGTAAAGAAAGAAGTGCTTTCCCGCAAAGGCAGGTACAAAGAAGTTTATCCTGAAAGCAAAGATCAGAAAGAGCCTTCTCCTTTGAAAGTAAAAGAAGTCCGTCATAATGGCAAACGTTATATCGTCTGTTTGAACATGAAACAAGCCCGTAAGGATCAGCATGATCGGGAGAATATTCTGGCATCCTTACAAGATAAACTGAGAAACGGAGCCGGCTCATTGATCGGCAACAAGGGTTATCGTAAATATTTGAAAATAGCCAGAAAGAGCATTTCAATCAACTTTGAAAAGGTCAGATATGAAGAGCGTTTTGATGGTAAATGGGTTTTGCAGACCAATACGGATTTAAGTTCAGAAGAAGTTGCCTTACGTTATAAAGAACTTTGGATGGTTGAGAATATTTTCCGTAAAATGAAATCTTTGCTGGAAACACGACCGGTTTATCATCGTATAGACGAGGCAATTTGCGGACATGTATTTTGCAGTTTTCTGGCGCTGGTTTTATTAAAGGAATTAAATCGAAGATTGGAAAGTGCCTGCTTTCATTTTGAATGGGAGCAGATAAAACAGGATTTGAAATCTCTCCAGGAAATCAGGATAGAAGAAAATGGTATAACCTTCGCAGTTAGATCAGAATGTCAGGGAACCTGCAGTAGTGTATTTAAAGCTGTTGGAGTAGCAATACCGTCAACTATCAAAGAGCTGTAATCAAGATTTTTCAATTCACAAAAACACAAAAATGTGGTGCCAAGAACATTCTCAGGTTCTCTATTTGCCTATTTAACAAATAGTTAATTTTTGCAACTGTTAAAGATGAGTCTTACAGTAAGGTTTTGCCAACCAGCAGTTCATCCGCGCAAATCCGCGGCAAAGAAAAAAAATCCCCTTCTGAAGCTTATCTGCCTGCTGTTCTGATGTAAGAAGATTCGGAAGGAAATACTTGATCAATGGCAATGTCAAGGTATCGTTAAATATGAAGTCGTGAAAGAAACCTTGGCAGGATCAAGCAAGATGTCTGCTTGAAATAAATCCTGACAAGGTAAATAAAAAAACCTTCCAGGAAAACTATACATGAAAGGTTCTTTTAATCTTTATTCTTGTTTCTTTTTTTAGTCTTCTATTACTTCCACGTTGGCACGCGGAAGGATTACTTTTTTGCCATCTTCCAATTCAGCTTCCAATATTCGCACCATGGTTTCAGATTCAACTTTGGTCAGGGTTTCAGGCAGACCGGTAACTTTTCCGATGAGGCCGAAATTGGGCTGACGTATCACGCGGATAGTAGTGCCGATCAGCAGTTCAGCCATTTTTGCTTCCTCGACTTTCAAGTCTTCTTCCTTGAATTCGATCGGAATGATGATCTCCGGCCGCATCACACCTGCTCTGATTTGAGTGAAGCCGTGGATAGAGGCGATATGACCTTCAAATTGTTTCATGAGAGAGTAAGTCTTTTTGGCCATATTGATCGTTCCAAATCCTTCCGTGGCAACGATTGTAAGACCAATTTCTTCATGTCCTGTTATCGCTACGCCGATATCGTAACCCAGAAGATCTTTCAAGTCCTGATCATCGAGACCGCCCGTGATGATGCCGGCTACTCCCACCTTTTGAGCTTTCCTGATTATTGACAGCGGAGCAATTGAGCCGCAGACAATGATCTTACCTTTACAGGATTCATCTATTTTCTTGGGATCCAATACCTCTTCCGGAGAATCAGCCAGAACTTTTATCTCACCGTTTGTTTCTCCGCCCAGTCCGAAAATTCCCTGCACATAGGCAGATTTATTTTTTATTATGACACCTTCGGCTTCGATCACTTCGTCAACTACGCCGTCTATGAAAGCTTTCACCTGCACAGGGATCTTGGGCTCGCGCAATAATAGTTGTCCGGTCAAGGTAGAAATGCTTTCCACCTCTCCTTCGATCGGTGATTTTACGACAGATTTGAACATTCCGAGAAAACCGTGGGTTTCTGCCAGCAGGGTTCCCTTTTTCAGGATGTCACCTTCTTTTATTTTGACGTAATCCTTCATAAATTTGGGATCGACTCCCAGTTTATTTGCCAGATTAAAAGGAATCACTTTGCCGGGAAGTAGAGTTTCTGCCACAAAATCATCAGCTTTGACTTTATCTCCCTTTTTCACCAGAACCTTACCTTTCAACGGCAGGATTCTTTCCTTTTTTAAAACTATGCTATCGGTAACTGTTAAACCGGGTGAATATGCTTGAGCCATTATGCCTCCTGTTTATTGGCCACAAAATGCACAAAAAAATA
>JAUSOT010000003.1 GCA_030656075.1 Candidatus Cloacimonadales bacterium | reverse complement strand
AATTTCACGGGGTAAACCGACTTCGCTTCGCTCAGCCACCTTCTCCAAAGGAGAAGGAAATGAAACTTCCAATTGTCTAAACCCACTATTTTCCCTCTCCTTTGGGGAGGGCTGGGGTGGGGCAATTAATTTCAAAAACACCCTATTATGCAGAACTCATTATTTACACATTTATAACGAAAAAGCCGTGATTGGTTTCACGGCTTTTTCGATTTTGTTACTTTTATCCAATTTTAATTTCTTTGGCAGGAACAGGTTCCATTTTGGGGATATCAAGTATCAGAACTCCATCTTCGAACTTGGCTTCGATCTTGTCTCTGTCCACCTGATCTGACAAGCTGAGAACTCGGCGGTAACTTCCCTGATAACGCTCACACCGGCAATATGAACCCTTCTTTTCTTCCTTCTTCTCATCTTTCTTGGCTTCGATGACAAGTTCGTTGTTGTTCACGGAAATTTTCACATCCTCTTTTTTGAATCCGGGAAGATTGGCTTCGATCAAAAATTTTTCGTCTTCTTCCAGAATATCCAAAGCCATGGTGCGCTGATTATCCTGCCCATCTTCCGGTTTGAAGAAATCATCTACAAACTTGTCGAAAACCGACATCATTGGATAAAAGTTTCTTCTGTTGTTATAAGGAACTACTTTCATTTTCTACCTCCTCCAATAAATTTATGACAACAATATAATCGAAAATTCAGGTCGCACAAATAAAAATTAGCAGACTTTCAAAAAGAGCGCTAATTTTCTAATTGACATCGATTCGATGCTGAATAGTTTTTGTTTTGTGAATGTAAAATCAAAGGAAATAGAAGTGATTTCAAAGAACAATAAGTTGTCTTTCTGAGGAAACTATAAATTTTCGAAGAAAATTCTCTTTCTGCGGCATCTGTAGCTTCACTTCCGAAGAATCTCCTGAATCCTCTTTCAGCTTTACTCCATGCTTCAATAGAGATTCTTCCTAAGAACGACGTGAATGAAACGTCAGAAAGACTGGTGCTGTTGCTGCTTGTTCCCAACTTTCATTTGGGAACACAATTAGGAGCGAAACTCCCGTTTCGCAGAACACTCTTGTTCCCAATCCCCTGATTGGGAACACAATATGAAGTGAAACCCCCGTTTCGCAGAACAAAAAATATGTGCGTTCCCAAGACAAACTTAGGAACGAGAAAACGAGAAATTAATTTAATTGATGGAGGAACAATGCTCTTAGAAGCAATCAAAAACCGTTACAGTGTACGAAAATTCAAAGACAAACCTGTCGAGCAGGAAAAACTCGATATAATTTTGGAAGCAGCCCGACTGGCTCCTTCGGCAAGCAACAAACAAACCTGGAAATTTGTCATCATCAGAAATATTGAAAAAAGGAAACAACTCACTGAAATCTGTAGAGGACAGAAATTTGTTTCAGAAGCTCCAATTACAATTGCAATCTGCAACACTAACTTTGATTACGTTATGACTTGCGGAATGAATGCTCCGGTTATCGATGGGGCGATCGCTGCTGAGCATATTGTTCTGCAGGCTGTAGAATTGGATTTGGGTTCTTGTTGGATCGGATCGTTCTATCATGATCAAATGGCAAAGTTGATCAATCTTCCTGATGATTACAAAATCGTTGGTCTTCTGCCTCTCGGTTATCCCGATGTGGAGAAAGGAAAACGCAGTTTGAAATCGATCGATGAAGTTGTTGTTTGGGATAGTTTTTAGATGCAAGGAAGAATAACTCACCCCTGCTATCCCCTCTCTTTAGCGCTTCACTCAAAGCGAAGGGAACATAAGATGCCGCTGATAGAGTTATTAGAACTTGTTCCCAAACTCCTGTTTGGGAACACAATTTGTAGCGAAACTCCAGTTTCGCAAAAGAAAATGAAGGTTTCGTTCCCAAGACAAACTTGGGAACGAGATAATAAACTCTGAAAAGGTCTCCCTGGGCTATTCTCTCAATTGACACTTTCAGAATTGGAATATAAGGAATGTATTAACCTTGAAAGTGCTAAGCAAGAAGAAATTGAGGTTGAAGCCTTTTCAAGGTATATTAAATTTTGGAGGTTAGTATGAATATAAATAGATTTACGATAAAATCGCAGGAAGCGCTGGAAAAAGCGCAGCAAATTGCCGAGAATTTCGGACATCAGGAAATAACTCCATCTCACCTGCTTTTGGCTTTGGTGCAGCAGGAAGAGGGTTTTACCGGATCGCTGCTCAAGAAACTGGATATCGAAAGCTCAGCTATCGAAAATGATTTGAATGCTTTCCTAAAAAAACTGCCCAAAATAGAGGGAGTTTATCAAACCGGGCTTTCGCGGGAATTGAATGAAGTATTTTCCCAGGCCGAAAAAGAAGCCGGCAATCTGCAGGATGAATACGTGAGCGTGGAGCATCTGCTGCTGGCGATTTTGGAAAAAGGCAAACTTCCCGCCGCACTTAATAAATACGGATTAACCAAAGATAATATTTTAAAAGCACTCAAAGAAATCCGCGGCAATCAGAAAGTGAGCGACCAGAACCCGGAAGCCAAATACCAGGCTTTGGAAAAGTACGGCCGAAATCTGACACAACTTGCCAGGTTGGGAAAGCTCGATCCGGTGATCGGGCGAGATGAAGAAATTCGCAGAACAATCCAAACTCTTTCCCGCCGCAGAAAAAATAATCCTGTGCTGATCGGAGAACCGGGGACGGGTAAAACCGCCATTGTGGAAGGTTTGGCACGACGCGTTGTTGATCTGGACGTTCCTGAAAATCTGAAACACAAAGACATCGTGGAATTGGATATGGGCTCGCTTTTGGCGGGAGCGAAATTTCGCGGAGAATTTGAAGAACGACTCAAAGCTGTGCTGAAAGAAGTTGAAAAAGCGGAAGGCAAGATCGTACTGTTCATCGATGAAATTCATACGGTTGTCGGTGCCGGAGCTGCGGAAGGTGCCGTGGATGCATCCAATATGCTCAAACCAGCTTTGGCGCGTGGAACTCTGCACTGCATCGGCGCCACCACTTTGGATGAATACCGCAAATACATCGAAAAAGATGCTGCTTTGGAACGGCGTTTTCAACCTGTTCTCATCGATGAACCGAGCGTGGAAGACACCATTTCCATTTTGCGCGGCATCAAAGAAAAATATGAAGTTCATCACGGCGTGCAGATCACCGATACGGCGTTAGTCGCAGCAGCAGTACTTTCCAACCGCTACATTTCGGATCGTTTCCTGCCGGATAAAGCTATCGATCTGATGGATGAAGCCTGTGCCAGCCTGAGAATGGAAATCGATTCCATGCCGCAGGAATTGGAAATTGTCGAAAGAAAACTCCGCCAGTTGGAAATCGAAAAACTTTCCCTGAAACGAGAAAAAGATGATCTTTCCAAAGAAAGAACCGAAAAAATTTCGGAAGAAATGGCCAATTTGCAAGAGCAGCAGTCCAACCTGAGAATGCGCTGGGAACATGAGAAAAACCTGCTGAAACAGATCAGCGAGATTTCCGAAAAGATCGAGCAGATCAAAGCAGAAGCCGTGATCGCCGAACGACGCGGAGAACTGGATAAAGTTTCCCGCTTGAAATACGGTGACCTGGTGGAAAAACAGAAACAGCTGGATGAATTGAAAGCCAAAGTACAGGCAATTCCCAATGATCAACAACTACTCAAAGAAGTCGTGGATGAGGAAATGATCGCGGAAGTGGTAGCCAAATGGACCGGCATTCCGGTAGCAAAATTGATACAGAGCGAACTCGCGAAATTGGTGAAAATGGAAGATGTGCTTTCCAAACGGGTGGTGGGACAAAGAGAAGGAATCGTGGCTCTTGCCAATGCGATCCGCCGTTCCCGCAGCGGTCTTTCCGATGCCGATAAACCGATCGGTTCGTTCCTGTTTATGGGACCTACCGGTGTGGGAAAAACCGAGCTGGCTAAAACCCTGGCAGATTTCCTGTTCGACAGCGATAAAGCCATCATCCGCATCGATATGAGTGAATTTATGGAAAAGCATTCCGTGGCCAGAATGATCGGCGCTCCTCCCGGCTATGTAGGCTACGAAGAAGGTGGTTATTTGACGGAAGCGGTGCGCCGCAAACCGTATTCCATCATTCTGCTGGATGAGATCGAAAAAGCGCATCATGATGTGTTTAATATTTTGCTGCAAATTCTGGATGAAGGACGCCTCACCGATGGTAAAGGACGCACGGTGGACTTTAAAAATACTGTGATCATCATGACTTCCAATGTAGCTTCCCAGTTCATCTACGAAATGGGCGATAAACCGGAAGAGGAGATCAAAGCCAGTTTGAAGGAGGCTTTACAGCAGTATTTCCGCCCGGAATTTCTGAACCGTTTGGATGACATCATCGTCTTTCACAGATTGGATAAAGAGCAGGTTCGCCAGATCGTGAAGTTGCAAATCAACATCCTGAATAAACGATTGAAAGATAAAAACATTGAACTGGAATTTTCGGATGCAGCTCTTGACAAACTCACCGAAATGGGCTTCGATCCTCAATTTGGTGCTCGACCGCTGAAACGTGTGATCCAGAAAGAAATTGAGAACCGGTTGGCTATCGAACTGCTGGAAGGAAATGTGTTGCCGGGACAAAAAATCAAGGTTGATGTAGAAGATGAGGGGTTTAGGTTTATTTAACTCATCCTGCTGTCCTTCTCTTCTGCGCTTCGCTGGAAAAGAAGGAACATGAGAAAAGCAGGAAGAAATTAGTTTTGTAGAAACGCAGGAAACTGAGTCTCTTGTTTTTCAAAGAAACAATTTGTTGTAACTTTCTAAAAAACTTGCCAAAGTCTCCTATAAAAATTATTCGGATTACAAAATTTGGAAGAAATAATGAAAGTTATAAGATTAATTGGGCAAATCATTAAACAGTGGTATAGCATAGTTGCTGCCATATTGTCTTTACCCATCATTATCAACTGGATTAAACCTGGTATTTTTGACGAGTATTTGTCCCAAACACTATCTGATTATCTTCTTGGACATAATATAGTAACTAATCTTTCCGACACTTAAGTCCTTATAAAATAAGGTATGCAATTCGGTATTATGGGTATAACATCTCTTTTCAAAGTCATTTACGCAGATTTCCTAAAACCGTGTTTATCTGATTCGGTAATTTTATCCAACCACT
>JAUSOT010000256.1 GCA_030656075.1 Candidatus Cloacimonadales bacterium | reverse complement strand
AACTGGTACAAATTCAACTGGTCAATATATTGGTGGTCTCGTTGGTAATAATACAACTTCCACAATCAGCAAGTGTTATGCTACCGGTTCTGTTATTGGTGGGGATGGTCAATATATTGGTGGTTTGGTGGGATATAATATTACTTCTGCTTCTATCAGCAATTGCTTTGCAACCGGTTCTGTGACCGGAAGTTATAGGCGTCTTGGTGGGTTGCTTGGTTGGAATGATGCAACTTCCTCTGTGATAAATAGTTATTCTACAGGTTCCGTGTCTGTGGGCCCAATACAGTCTGGTGGATTGGTGGGATACAATGCAACAGGAGGTTCCATCACCAACTCTTTCTGGGATAAAGAAACTTCCGGTTATGCAACTAGCGCAGGTGGGACAGGTAAAACTACTGCTGAGATGAAGACACAATCCACATTTGATGCAACTTGGGATTTTACAGAAGGAACCGGAATATGGGCTATGTCTTCCACTATCACTTTCGGTGGCTATCCAACTTTGCAATGGACAAACAGTTATGCTACAGCGCCAAGCTCAAATCAAATTGCAACACTCTCCAATTTGCTCTGGGTAGCAGAAAGCAGCACCCGTTGGGCTGCTTCTTATACGCAAACCGCGGATATTGATGCTTCGGCTACTTCAGGTTGGGATGGTGGGGGCTGGACGCCTATCGGAAATGCCGTAACTAAATTCTCGGGCAATTATAATGGACAGGGATACATAATAAACCATCTATCTTTCAATCGACCATCGAGTCAATATCACGGGTTTTTTGGTTATACTTTAGGTGCAACTATTCAGAATATAAGTCTTCAAAATATCTCAATGACAGGCGGAACTGGCTTGGGTGGCGATACATTTGAAGGGGGACTGATTGGATATGCTGACGGTACTACGATTTCCGGGTGTTATTCAACAGGTACGATTTCCGGGCATCAAACCGTGGGAGGACTGATTGGAGGAGCATATAGTTCGGGTTCGCTGATTACTTCATGTTATAGCACAGCCACAGTTTCAGCTGACGGCAGCGCTGCAGGTGGATTTATTGGCCGCAATATGAACGGCTCTACGATATCAAAATGCTACAGTTCCGGAAATGTGAGTGCCCCAAGCACTGTTGGTGGATTTGCAGGATATAATCTTACGTCAACTTCCACGCCTGTCATATCTGATTGCTATTGCAAATCAACTTCTGTTTCTGGCACAAGCTATTCCGGTGGCTTTATTTCCTACAATAGTGGCAGTATTACAAGTTGTTATACAACTGCTACCTTAACGGGCAGTCAGAAATTATATGGATTTGCTTCGTATGCAACCCCGGCAACTACTAATTGTTTTTGGGATGTGGAAACAGATGGAATATCGGGAAATGTTAGTGGTGCCACAAACCTGGGCGCCATTGGTAAAACTACTGCTGAAATGAAAACGCTTGCTACATTTACTAATGCCGGCTGGGATTTCAAAGGGCTAGGTACAGGAGGTATCTGGAATATTGGTAATGGCAGAAACGATGGCTATCCCTATCTGGACTGGCAATATCCCGATGATACCCCACTTCCCGTAATTTTGTCTTCTTTTTATGGAATGCATAACGAATTTGTCGAACTGTATTGGACAACCCAATCCGAAACAGATAATCTGGGTTTCAATCTTTATCGTAGTGAAAACCAGAACGGCTTTGCGGATGATGAATATCTGCAGATCAATGCTGATCTCATTCCCGGCATGGGAACAACTTTTATACCGAGTTCCTATTCCTTCATCGATGAATATATGGCTTTGGAAGGACACACCTATTACTACTGGCTGCAAAGTGTGAGTACCTCCAATGAACTGGAACTTTTCGGTCCTGTTTCAGTGGAGATTCCATATCAGGGAGAGATTATAACTGTCATGTCAGAATTCACCGCAGTTTATGAAAATTTGAATCCGGTTCTGAATTGGACAACTGAATGTGAAACAGATAACCTGGGCTACTTTGTGCAGCGCAGCGAAGATCCCAATGGTTATGTTTTGTCGGATTGTGTTCAGCTTAATTCAGATATTATCACAGGTATGGGGACTACCTCTTTTGAAACAGATTATACGTTCACCGATCAGAGCTTTGTGATCGAAGGACATACATATTGGTATTGGTTAGAAAGCCTTAATCCGGTTGGTGATGTGAATGTATTCGGTCCGGTTTCTCTTGAAATTCCAGATCAGGGTGGAATCCCAAATGCAATTTTTGAAACAAGTTTGAATCCAAATTACCCCAATCCTTTCAACCCGGAAACAACTATTTCTTTCAGCATCAAAGAAAATGAAATCGGTAGTTTGGAAATCTATAATCTGCGTGGACAACGTATTCTAAAAGAAAACTTTATCGCTGGAAACCACCAGTATCGCTGGAATGCTGAAGGTTTAGCTTCTGGGATTTATTTCTATAAATTATCATCTCCGACAGCGAACATCACTAATAAGATGATTTTGATGAAATAGTCTGCTCCCCTTCGTAAGGGGAGATTAAGAGGGGTTTTGTTAAATTTAAAATGTTTGGGAATAAAATAATAAAAATATTAACATTGTAACTGGTTATTGCAAACCCCCTTTTGTTCCCCCTTCACAAGGGGGACTTAGCAAGCAGCAATTCAACAAAAATTTAAGCCCCGATTCGTCGGGGCTTTTTTAGTTTGTATCACGTTCACTCCTGAACGTGTTTGCTCAGACGGGAGTGTCTGAGATACTTCTACATCAAATCCTTCACCGTCACCACTTCTTTCTCTTCATCCAGCCAGCAGTGTTTCACTTCTCCCACGAAAATGGTATGATCACCACTTTTTACCTGGGTAACCACCTGGCATTCGAAAGTGGCTTTAGCAACTTGGATGACGGGATATTTTGCCAGTCTGCCAGCAAACCAGTCATGCCCTGCTGCAGCCAGTTTATCCATGTCTCTGCCGGATTTTGTTCCCCAGAGTTTGGTTGCTTCTATCATTTCTTTGCTTGGGAAGCAGAGATTGAAAAAGCGGTTTTGCTGCAGGCAATCGTGCGAATAACGAGTGTGTCCGATGGAGATGGCGAACATTGGTGGCTTGATGGAAGTTTTCATAAACCATTCCAGTGTGATCGGATTGAATTTTCCGTTCTCATCCTGCACGATTGCTACCACCACTTTAGCCGGATGTTTCGTCTGTTTATTCGCTTCTGCATATTCTACTCTTTTCATGATTTACCTCTGAAGATATATTTGCAGAATTAGGCTTCCAGTTGTCAAATTATAAAATCTGTTGGCTTTTCTCAACTCAAGTTTTACTATGAGTCAATTCCAGCAGATTCTTTTTAATTTCATCAGACTGGAGTTCCTAACATAGAAGGGACTTCAGAATGATGCGGTTTTGCGTTATTTAATTTTTTTCAACCGTTCCGAAGGTTCTTCGATCGTTCGCAAGGTTTTACAATTCTTTCTACGGCTTCTTATGTTCCGTCTATTTGAGCGAAGCGGTAAGGAGAGGGGAGAGCCAGCCTGTCAGTGCGTAGAATCTGCGAAGACTGGGAGTGAGTTTAGTCCACTCGTTCTCAACTCAAATCTTCAGATTAGAAATGTGAGAGATTACTGAATTCCTAAGTCGAGTCCGAATAATCCTTTCAACGGCTTCTTATGTTCTACTCTATTGCGACGGAGAAGTAAGAGAGGAGACAGCAGAGGTGAGTTAAAGGATGGAAACTAAAGAAACACTGAATTCAAGCTGTTCTTAACTCCGCTGTCTCTTCGTTCCCGCAAAGTCAAGTCCGGAATTTTCTTTCAACGGCATCTAATAATTTTCATAGAAAATTTTCTTTCAACGGCATCTATGTTCCTTCTTTCCGAGCATAACGAGAAGAGATGGACAGCAAGATGAGTAAAAATATCATTGACTCCATAAAAGCTCATAATAATTTGCCAAAAATGAATTTTAGGGAGCATAAGATGAAGAAAGCATTGATAATTATTGCAGTTGCCGGTTTACTTATCATCGGCTGCAGCAAACAGGAAAAAGCCAAATCCGAAGTTACCGAAGTTATCTTCTGGCAGGCGATGGGCGGTCCTCTGGGTGATGCTTTGACTGAGCTAGTCAATGAATTCAATAAAACTCATCCAGACATTCATGTTACTTCGATCAATATGGGAAATTATACAGCGCTTTCTCAAAAACTGATGGCTTCCATTCAAACCGGAAACCAACCGAATGTAGCCCAAGCTTATGAAGCCTGGATCGCTAATTTCGTAGATGGAAATGTGATCATTCCAATCCAGGATTTCATCGATGCCGACTCTACTTTCGGTGAAGCGGAATTGGCAGATATTTACCCGGTTTTTATTAACAGCAATACTGTGGATGGAAAATTGGTTTCTTTCCCCTTTAATAAAAGTGTGCGGGTGCAGTATTATAATAAAGATATTCTTTTCCAAAATGATCTCGATCCCAATAAACCGCCCAAAACCTGGGATGAATTTACCAAATTATCTAAACTTCTTACTCAGGATTTGGATGGTGACGGTAAGATCGATCAGTATGGGACGAGTATCAAGATCAGCGCCTGGCAGTTTGAAAACCTGCTGCTGCAGGCTGGCGGCGAGATCATGAGCCCGGATAATAAAACTCCGCTTTTCAACAGTAAAGAAGGTGTGGAAGCTCTGGAATATCTGAATAATCTTTTGAACGTGGATAAATCTGCCTATCTTTCTCCCGGCTATGAAGGACAGAAAGATTTCACAGCTCGTAAGATCGCTTTTTATGAAGATTCCAGTGTGTCGATGGCTTATATGCTGGACACCGGAATCGATTTCAATCTTGGTATTTCAGCCATTCCGATCAAGGAAACTAAACGCAATATCATCAGTGGAACAAATGTGGTGATCTTCGATTCTGGAGATGAAAAAGTGGAATGGGCAGCCTGGGAATTTGTGAAATGGTTCACAGAAGCCAAACAAACAGCCCGTTGGAGCGAATTGACCTACTATATGCCGGTTCGCAAAAGTGCGTTCCAGGAAGAATCGATCAAAAACAGGCTGGAAAGCAATCCGGAGATCGCTTCAGTTTATGAGCAATTGGATTATTCCACCTTCGAACCGCAGATCAGTGAGTGGTTTGAAACGCGGAAATACCTGGAAGAACAGGTGATCGAAAAAGTTGTACTTGGCACGCTCAAGCCACAGAAAGCGCTGAATAATGCCGCAAAATTAATAAATGAAAAAATTGCGAAATCGGAAGAATAGCGCATTCTTTTCTTGTTCTTTAAGCCCTCTTTGGGAACATATGATGTGACGAAACTTCTGTTTCTCAAATAGATGTGAGATATTGGACGAATAATATTTGTCCGCAGGAGCGGAGAAGAAACATTCCAACGCGGGAGCATTGGAACGAGAAAAGCTCAGGATGACGCAAGCGATTGATGTAAAAAAAACATAAGTGTTGTCTTTCTGACGTTTCATGCACGTTGTTCTCAGGAAGAATCTCGCATTTATAAGAAATTATGCTGTGAGATAATCCATTAGATTCTTCGTAAGAGAAGCAAGAAGAATTTCTCAGAAAGACAGTATGATATAAGTAGCCCGTGAGTCCCTTCACGGGAATAAGAATTTTAGATCGAGAAAATGCTCCCCTTCGCAAGGGGAGAAGCCGACAAATGTCGGTAGAGGGGTTTTGTAATATTATGATTTATTCGATAAAACTAACCCCCTTGTTTCCCCCTTATGAAGGGGGATATTATGGAATTTGAAATAATGGAGGTTCGAGAATGATTCAGCAACCAGTTGAACATTCGTTTATTACACCTTTGATGTGTAATTCATAATGCAAGAGTAAACACATTAAAGGAGAAAAAGAATGAATATAAAAATTAAATTCCCGGATGGTTCTATCAAGGACTTTCCACAAAATATAAGCCCGTTCGACGTTGCCCTGAGCATCAGTCCCGGACTGGCACGCAATGTTCTTGCCGCCAAAGTTAACGGCAAACTGGTCGATTTGAATTCCGAGATCAAAGAAAATGCTGCGATCGAGCTTTTCAAATTCGACAGCGAAATCGGCAAAGAAGTTTACTGGCACAGCACCGCTCACCTGATGGCACAGGCTGTTCAGTCGCTTTTTCCGGACGTAAAAGTGACCATCGGTCCGGCGATCGAAAGTGGTTTTTACTACGATTTCGATAAAGAAATTCCCTTCACCGATGCCGATCTGGCCAAGATAGAAATCAGAATGAAAGAGCTTTCCAAACAGAAACTGGATTATCAACGTGAAGAAATTTCCCGCGAGGCAGCGATCAAGAAATTCGCTGATATGGGGGAGACCTACAAAGTAGAAATTCTGCAGGAAATTCCCGTCGGCGAAACCATTTCCATCTACACTCAGGGTGAATTCACCGATCTTTGCCGCGGTCCGCATCTGCCCAATACCGGCATGATCAAAGCGATAAAATTGCTGAAAACTTCCGGCGCTTACTGGCGCGGTGATGAGAAAAACAAAATGCTGCAGCGCATTTACGGCATCAGTTTTCCTTCCAACAAAGAGCTGACCGAATACCTGGAAATGCTGGAAGAAGCCAAAAAGCGCGATCATCGCAAGCTGGGAAAGGAACTCGACATTTATTCCATTTCAGATGAGATCGGAGCTGGCCTGGTTCTGTGGCATCCCAATGGCGGCTTGATGCGTTCCGTGATCGAAGATTACTGGAAGAAGCGTCATTTTGAAGACGGCTACAGCATTGTGAATACTCCGCATATCGGCAAGAAGGAATTGTGGATCACCAGCGGACATCTGGGTTTTTATAACGAAAGCATGTACAGTCCGATCCTGGTGGATGAGCAGGAATATTATTTGAAACCGATGAACTGTCCGTTCCATATCGCCATCTATCAATCTGCCAAACACAGTTATCGTGATCTTCCCATAAAAATGGCGGAAATGGGAACGGTTTATCGTTATGAAAAATCCGGCGCTTTGCATGGTTTGATGCGGGTGCGTGGTTTCACTCAGGATGATGCTCACATCATCTGTACTCCTGAACAACTGGACGACGAGATCAGGGGAGTTTTGAAATTCTCCATCGATATTTTGAAAGCATTCGGCTTCAAAGAATTGGATATCTATCTTGCCACCATGCCGGAAAAAGCGGTTGGTGAAAAAGAAGATTGGGATAAAGCTACTCTGGCTTTGGAAAAGGCTTTGAAAGCTGAAAACATCGATTATAAAGTCGATGAAGGCGGCGGTGCTTTTTATGGACCAAAGATCGACATCAAGATCAAAGATGCGCTGAATCGAAGCTGGCAATGTTCGACTATCCAGTTCGACTTCAATCTGCCGGAACGCTTTAAGATGGAATATATCGGCTCGGATAATCAGCCGCATCGACCGTTCATGGTACATCGTGCTTTGTTGGGTTCCTTGGAAAGATTTTTTGGAACTCTCATCGAATATCACGCCGGCAATTTCCCGCTCTGGTTATGTCCGGTTCAGGCGATTTTGATCCCGATCTCCGAACATTACGAAGAATATGCTAAAGAAGTGAATTCACAACTGAAAAAATCCGGAATCCGCAGTGAAGTCGATCTGCAGAATGAAAAGATCGGTTACAAGATCCGGGGAGCTGAAATGCGCAAGATTCCATTCATGTTCATCGTAGGCGCCAAAGAACAGGAAAGCGGAACAGTTTCCGTGCGTCGCCATTTAGCTGGTGATCTGGGCAGCAAATCTATCGACGAGATTATTGCCGAAATCAAACAGGAAAACGACGAAAAAAAATAGAAGTGATTTAGTCGGGTGGGAGTGAATTCCTGCCCGATTGTTTTTTGTAGTGACAGCGCATTGCGCTATCTGCGTTCTTGTTGGGAACAGAGAATTGAAGCGAGACTGTAGCCCGTGAGTCCTCTCACGTTTTTCTCGTTTTCTTGTTGGGAACGCAATTTAAAGCGAAACTCCTGTTTCGTAAATAGATGTGAAGTAAAGATTTATTATGAAAAGTCCGCAGGAGCGGAGATGCAGCATTCCAACGCGGAGCATTTGAACGAGACAACGCCGATCTTCGCATAAAGCTACGCCTTAACGCAGCAGGAGCATTGGAACGAAGCAGTAGCCCGTGAGTCTCTTCACGGGAATAATTGGGTGTTCCCAAGACAAACTTGGGAACAAGTAATGAATGGAGCAATCATGAACATGATCGAATTTGTGAAGAAAGAACTGAATCTGGAAGCTGATGCGATCCGTAAAGTTGCCGAACGCATCGATGAATCCATCGAAAAAGCAATCGAAATGATCTATCATTGCAAAGGAAAAGTGGTAGTAACCGGCATGGGGAAGACAGGTATAATTGCCCGCAAGATCGCCTCCACTTTTTCCAGCACCGGAACAACTGCAATCTTCCTGCATGCTGCCGAAGGTATTCACGGCGATTTGGGAATTCTGCAAAAAGATGATATCGTCATTGCTCTTTCTAATAGCGGCAATACGGAAGAACTGATTTCCATAATTCCTTTCATCAAATTCAATAAAATTCCTGTCATCGCTCTCACCGGAAACCTGGATTCCAGACTTGCTTTGAATGCAGATCTCGTCATCGATTGCAGCGTTCCCAAAGAATACGAACCATTCGGTTTGGTTCCCACCGCCAGCACGACAGTAGCCCTGGCAGTGGGTGATGCCCTGGCTGTGGCATTGCTTAAAAAGAGAAATTTCAACGAATCCGATTTTGCCAGATTCCATCCCGGCGGCACGATAGGGAAGAAGCTGCTGATTCGCGTCGAAGAACTGATGCACAAAAAAATTCCTGTGGTTGAAGAAACTGATAAAATGGAAGTTGCCATCAAGAAGATGCTGGAGATAAATGTCGGTGGTACAATCGTGGTGAATGATGCCAATGAACTGGCGGGTATCATCACAGATGGTGATTTGAAGCGCATTCTTCTTAAAAATCAGGCTAATATCATGGATAGAACTGCTGCCGAAGGAATGACAAAAAATCCCAAAACTATTTTTCCTCAAGCTCTTGCAGTTGATGCTTTGAATCTGATGGAAGAAAATAATATCACATTGCTGCCGGTGGTCGATGAAAAGCAAAAACCAGTCGGCATCCTGCAGATGCACGATCTGATCAAAGCTGGAGTGGTGGGATAAAATTAAAACCCGAGTCGGGTTCCTAATTAACTCGACTTGGGTTTTATTCAAAGAGGAATAATAATGAAAAGAGCAATAATTTTTATGAGTAAACACGGCACAACTGCCAAAATCGCAGAACTGGTCAAATCCACAAATGTGAACGAAATTGATCATGACGCAATCGAGAAATTTGTCAGTATTTTGGAAAATAACAGGGATTCAAATTAATCGTTTTCAGACCAGCCACAACTCATTTCGATTGTAAGTATTTAATTAATTACTTGACTCTAAATTTTGCTTTTTTCTCTTTCGCTTATGGATTTATTAATGATCTTTTAAAAAAAATATTAGTTGGGGAAAAGGAGTAAGAATGAAAATAAAATTATTAGTAATGTTCTTGTTAACAGGAATTGCCCTATATACTAATTTGGTTTACTTTTCTCCTCTTGGAACTTATCTTGCATCTGAGAAAAGCAAATTTTAATTTTTATAAGGAGAGAAGATGAAAATAAAATTATTGATCATGTTCTTGTTAGCCGGAATTGCCCAGCTCAGCGCCGGAGTTGTGCAGCAGGAATTCAGCTTTACCGAACCGGAATTTTCTATTAGAGACGGATTTGACAAAGTAGCCATGGAAAACCTGAATGTCATAACCAAACCAGGCTATCCCGAATTACCGGTTATGTCTGTTCAAATGCTGCTGCCTCCGGGTGAAGAAGCAGTCTCCGTTCAGGTTTCTTACGATCAGGTTGAAACTTTGGACAGTTCATATAACGTGTATCCCATCCAAAAACCTTACCCTACAAGCTATGAAGGCGAAATCGAATTTGTGCCGCAAAACGAAGAAATCTACAGCCGGAATGCTTTTTATCCGGAAGTGATCTATTCCGATCTCACGACCCAATATTTACGAGGACATTCGATTGCCCTGCTGAATATTTCTCCTCTGCAATACAATCCGCAAACCGGAGAAATTCTGTTTTACAGCAATCTGACCGTGACGATCCAAACGCAAACAACCGCGGCTTCTCAGCGTGCTTTCAATAATTTTTATCGCGGGAACGAGCAAACCAATCAGCGTTTATCAAAACTGGTGATCAATCCACAAAGCATTTCGCAATATCCAGCATCCGAAAACACGAGAGAAGTTGATGATTTCGAATATATCATCGTAACGACAAATTCCTATCTGACCGAACTGGTT
>JAUSOT010000243.1 GCA_030656075.1 Candidatus Cloacimonadales bacterium | reverse complement strand
AACTGTCTTATCTCCAATTACATTGCATCAAAATTATCCCAATCCTTTCAATCCATCCACAACGATTGAATTTTCAACCACGAATTTACACGAATTAACACAAATTGTAATTTACAATTTAAAGGGCCAGGTGGTGAAGACTTTTTCAAATCTTCAAATCACTCAATCACCAAATCAGCAAGTTACTTGGAATGGCACAGATGATTCCGGCAAAGCAGTCTCCAGCGGCGTTTATTTCTACAAAATAAAATCCGGAGATACTGAAGTTTCGAAGAAAATGTTGCTCTTGAAATAAATACAGTGTCATTCCCACGAAAGTGGGAATCTAAACTGAGATCCCCGCTTTCGCGGGGATGACAAGTCCCCATGTAAAGGGGGAAGTCCCGCACATAAATATTTAGGTGCGAGACAGGGGGTTAATTGATATTTTCGAGTCGCAAGGAGAGTAACGACGACTCGAAATAATAATTTATCGTCTCGACTCGACGCAACTTTCGAGTCGAAACTTGAGATATCGGAATTAAGAATAAAATACTCTTCAAGCCCCTCTCTTGAGATGAAGAGAGGGGTTGGGGTGAGTTTGAGGAATAATATGAAAATAATTTATTATTTAGCAACGTTACTCATCGGAGCAGCTTGCGGCTGGCTGTATTACAAATTAGTCGGTTGCCGCAGTGGTGGCTGACCAATCACTTCCCACGTTTGGTCAAGCGTGATCATGGGAACAATATTAGGTTTTATGCTCCTTTCACCAATCGCTGATAAACTTCTCAAAAATAAATCTGTTGAGAACACATCAGAACAGCAGATTGATAAAGAAAATGATTCGAAAGATTAAACCTTCCGATAAACCGCGAGTTCTGGAAATCTGTTCCCAAATCTGGGAAGGTGATGATTACTTACCGTTGGTTTTTGATGAATGGGTCGAAGACAATGGGGTTTTTGCAGGTTTGTGGGAGAATGATATCCTGGTTGGATTTGGAAAATTAACTTATCTCACACCAACCGACGTTTGGCTGGAGGGTTTGCGTAAAGATGAAAAAAGTGGCGCAAAAAATGTGGGGGAAAAGCTTTCAAAATTCTACTTGGATTATCTAAGAGGAAAGAAGATAGATTCGGTTCGCTTCTCGACCTATTTCGGTAATGCAGCTTCCATCAAACTTAATGAAAAAATGGGCTTTAGGAAAATACTGATTCAGTCATTGAAAACAAAGATTATCGAAAAACATGTTGGGGAAATATCAGCCAATCTCAGTCAGGAAATCGAATATTCCCAACTGAAAGATTATATCGAAAAATCTCAATATTTGAAAGCTTCCAAATCAAATATATACAAAGGCTGGGTGGTTCATCAATACTCGGATAAATTGCTTAGAGAATATTATAATAAAAAGAATTTCGTTGTCTGGCTGGAAAACGACTGCATCCAAGGTTGTGCACTTTGGAGCGATGTTCACTACAATGATGTTTTCTGGATCAGTCTGCTGGAAGCTGATAATGAACGGATTTTCCAGGAATTATTGAATTATTTCTTTCATTTGAATAATAATTCCGGAAAAAAGGAAATCGAAATCCTGGTTCCAACCAAGTTGCTTCTGGATTTCTGTAATAAAAATGGTTTCACCAGTTGGGAACAGGAAAACGATTTTTATCTTTATGAACTTCCCAAAATTGTGATTGATCAGATTACTCAAAGTTAATGTTAAAAAAAGACCTGCAACTTTATAAATTTTCTGCTTATGGATTTCTAAAAAATCTGCGTTTCTTCGATGCTTTCATCTTTCTTTTTTTCCTCCAACAGGGTTTCAGTTTTTTGGAGATCGGAACGTTGATTTCCATTCGCGAAGTTTCCATCATGTTTTTGGAAATTCCCACCGGCATCGTGGCAGACTGCCTGGGACGGCGCAGTTCCATGATCTTTTCATTCCTATCTTATATCGTCTCGTTCATCATCTTTTTCTTTTTCCCGAAATTTGCCTTTTACGCAATTGCCATGATCTTTTTCGGTTTGGGAGAAGCCTTCCGCACAGGAACGCATAAAGCGATGATTTTGGCATATCTGGAATTGAATAACATCACAGATCAGAAAATAGAATATTATGGATTTACCCGCAGTTGGTCGCAGCTTGGATCTGCCCTGGCTGCTCTCATTGCCGGAGCGATTGTTTTCTGTTCGGGTAATTACAAATACATTTTTCTGGGTTCGATAATTCCTTATATTTTTGCTCTTTTCCTGATGATTTCTTATCCGAAAAATCTGGATGGCGAACTAAAAAAAACCGGTGGATTTCTACTCGATATGAAACACTTTTTTGCCGAAACTATCTCCGAATTTTACCGGGAACTCAAGAAGCCGAAATTGAGAAAAGCGATAGTTAACTCCGCTCTTTTTGATGGACTTTTCAATACTGTGAAAGACTACATTCAGCCCATGATGCAAGCATTTGCATTAACTGCTCCGGTGTTTTTATTCCTTAAAACCGAAAGAGATACGGTCATCATTTCCGTGGTTTATTTTTTCCTCTATCTGCTTACTTCTTTTTCTTCGAGGAAAGCCAAAAATTTCGGAAATTTATTCCCGACGTTATCTAAAGCGATAAACATGAGCTTTCTCTATGGCCTGGCATTGATCTTCTTCACCGGAATTTTTTATTATTTCGGATTAAAAAGCCTGGCAATAATCGGATTTATTATTTTCTATATGTTCCAAAACACCCGGCGACCAATGAATGTCGGTTATATCAGTGAAATAATTTCTTCCAAAGTTATGGCTTCCGGTCTTTCGCTGGAATCACAGATGAAAACAGTATTCATCGCTGTTCTGTCACCCTTAATGGGATTTCTGGCAGATAGTTTTGGCATCGGACTCGCCATCGTAGCATTATCCTGCTTGACATTATTGGTTTTTCCTTTGATTAAGGTTCGATAGATTTTAGGAGGGTTGATGTTGAAAGAACTGGTTGCCGGGAATCGCAGCTATCGTCGTTTTTTTCAAGAAGTTGCCATATCTTCGGAAACTCTTTTGGAATTGATCGAGCTGGCCAGATTAACAGCAACCGGAGCTAATAAACAATCTCTTAAGTTCAAATCAATAAATTCAAAAGCAGAAAATGAAAAAGTTTTTTCCTGTTTGAGCTGGGCTGGTTATCTGAAAGATTGGCAAGGACCGGAAGAAGGTGAGAAACCGGCGGCTTATATTGTTGTTTTGAATAACCCGAATTTAAAGCAAAACCCGCAATATGACGTTGGTTTAGCCTGTCAGTCGATTTTACTGGGAGCAGTTGAAAAAGGCTTGGGCGGATGCATGTTTGGTTCTGTGAATAGGGAAAAACTGAAGAAATTTCTTCATATTCCGAACGATTTGGATATTATGCTGGTCGTTGCTTTGGGCAAACCAAAAGAGCAAGTCCGGATCGATGAAGCTAAAGATGGAGATGTCAAATACTGGCGTGATGAAAATCAGGTCCATCACGTTCCCAAACGCAAACTTGAAGACCTGGTAATATAAAGAGGGATTATGCAGAAATCCGCATTGACTTTAGTTTTTTTATTTTTTATTTTTTCGATTATTTCAGCGCAGGTCGTTAATGGCGATACACTTACCGTAGATGGTAAAAAGATTCTGAAGGTGTGGGGAACGCATTATGAACGCGGTTTTGCCACAGGTTTTTTGGTTGGAGAGAATATCAAATATCTGGAAGGAACGTATTTTATCGGTTCTATCTTCGGTGGCTCTTCCATGTTGTATGAAAGCACCCGTGAATTTTTCTTGAATTGTTTTTCTATTGAAGACAAATATCAATCCGAAGCGCAGGGAATGATTGCCGGAATGATCGATGCCGGTATCGATCTTTTTGATGCAACTTTGCAACGGGATCTTGATAAAGACGACATCCTGATGGTGAACGCGATTGTAGATTTAATCGCTATTTCCGAGCTTGATCTGCAGGATGATTTTGGCTGTTCCAGTATTTCCAGTTGGGGCAATAATACGATCAACGATCCTGAACTGATGGGTGACCTGGTGATAACTCGCCAGATGGATTGGACGCCGCATCCTGCTTTGAATGACAACCACATTCTGATCATCCATTTCCCTGCTGAAAACGATGAAGTGAACTGGATGTCTTTCACTTTTCCAGGTCTTTTTGGAGCGCTTTCCGCTATAAATGAAGATGGTATTTCTGCTTTTATGAACGTGGGTAATATTCACAACTACACATTTCAACAAAACCTGCATCCAATTCTATTAAGTGCCAGGAACGGAATTGAAAGCTATGATTATAACGGTGACTTTCAATCAAATCCGCAAGACGTGGCAGATGCTATTAGCGATATGACTTATCTGAGCGGTTCAATTGTGCACAGTGCCAATCAGGATTACGGTTTGATCATCGAAAGCAATAATGAAAACGGAACGGTCATTCGCGATGAATCGGAAAATATCATCATTCCATTTGAGCATCTCGTCGCCACCAATCATTTCCGAAAATTATACGATCCCATTTATTGCTATCGCTATCAGAATATCGCTGATTCTCTATCTTTGAATGCCGAGATGTCGGTTCACAGAAGTTGGGAAATGCTGGGTGGAGCTGCCGGAGTAAGCTCCAATCTGCATGATATTGAATATGCACCGTCATTGAATATCGTGAAGTGGTCAACTTCGACATATTCCATTCCGGCGTACCAGATTTTACCGACAGAATTTGAAATTTCAGAGCTTTTCACAATGCCTGTCAGCCTGGATAATGAATACATTGAGATCATCCCGGTCGTGAATACCTTCCCAAATCCTTTTTATGAATCTGCCTCGTTGTCTTTCAGTCTTTCCCAAGCCAGCGCTGTTGATCTGAGCATTTTTAATATTCGCGGACAGAAGGTAAAATCATTAATAGCTGAGACCCGCTCCAGGGGAACGTACACCGTTTTGTGGAATGGTCGAGATGAGAGTGATCAGCCACTTCCTTCCGGTATCTATTTCTATAAATTTGCAACTGATTACATGACGGAATCCGGCAGGTTAGTTTTGGTTAAATAGTTACTTTCGGAATGGTTGTAGAACATCTTGCTTTTCTCGACCTTCCGAATGGTTTTAAAATGGAATAATAGTATTTAAAAAAAATAATCAGGAGGAAGTAATGCATTTCAAACTGCTTTCAGATGCCGATTTAAAGGCTATTGATGCACTGAAGGAATTTCATGGTGGATCAAGGGTGATATCAGAAACAATCACTAAGATGAGGGATTTGGGAACCAGGAAAAAAATTCTGGCTGACAAGGGTTTCGGGCCAATGATCGAGGATGCGGAACAACTAATTAAAAAATTTCCGAAAGTACCGGATTATGAGAAGAAACATAACATTTCTTACAATAATAAATTCGGTCAGGGAACTGCCCAGGTTTCCGGTTGGCAGGGTGCCAAAGTCACGCATCAGGCGATGAAGAGAATTGCCGCTTCAGCCGGAACAGATGAACCTTGTTTTGTACCATCCGAATTTATTTCAGTCGTTGCTCTCACCGATAATTACATTTATAATGGTGACTTGATGGCAACGCTGGCTATGAGTGAAAACATTATGAAGTGTTCCAAGTTTTGCAGCACGAATCTGATCGGAATTCCCATGCCGGAAGTTCGTTTCCAGCAATTAGAAAAAGTTACCGGTAAAAAATTTGAAAGGGCTGATCTGGGAAATGCGCTTTCTGCTCTAACACTCAAGAATCAGGGAACTTTCTTTGGTAATTTCGGTGGAATCGAAGTCGCCAATGATAATCATCTGGTTTATTTGGATGGTATCACTCGCACTGCCAAAGCCAATGGAGCCAATTTCTTTCTGAATCCAAGCTGGAGCACGATCGTGGCTGTCTGCTATTATGGCAGAGAAATTCCAAATCTGCATATCAAAATCTCAATGCTGTTGGCTACACAGAATCTCATGCAGTTCCGCATGATTTTGAACATAATGAAAGAATATTTACGAGAAGACGGAACTTCTCCAATCTATGAGATCAATGTTGGGAATGGTGCAACAGCCGAAACTTTCATTCAGTGTGCCAAAGATCTGAAAGCCAGCGGCATCAAGGGTATCAGCCTGTCTGCTCATATCTATATCAATCCCGATCTGGGAATGGCTAATTTTAATTGGACAGACAATATGTTCAAAGTTCTGGAAAGCGGCACGAACATGACCTATAAATATGAAAGTGACGGAACGGCGCGCGAAATGGATACGATGGCAGCCTATTTCCTTTCAGAAGAAGAAAGGGATGCCAATGCAACCAAGATCGGAGATGTGATTTTCTATAAATCTCTGCAGGCTTCCCGCGACGGAATTAAGATGATGAAGAAAGGCATCAAACCTATCTTTGGTGGTGGGTCGTATTAACAGGTGAAAATATAATTGTCATGGTGAGCGGAGTCGAACCATAATTTATCCTTCGACTTCGCTCAGGATGACATTATAATTCTCATTCCCAATCCCCTGATTGGGAACGCAAATTGATGCGAAACTCCTGTTTCGCAAAATAGATGAGAAGTAAAGATTTATTGTGAAATGTCCGCGGGAGCGGAGAAACGCACATTCCAACGCAGGAGCATTGGAACGAGATAAAAAATTCTCATTCCCAATCCCCTGATTGGGAATGGAAATTGATGCGAAACTCCTGTTTCGCAAAATAGATGAGAAGTAAAGATTTATTGTGAATCGTCCGCAGGAGCGGAGAAACACACATTCCAACGCAGGAGCATTGGAACGAGATAAAAAATTCTCGTTCCCAATCCCCTGATTGGGAATGGAAATTGATGCGAAACTCCTGTTTCGCAAATAGATGTGAAGTAAAGATTTATTGTGAATCGTCCGTAGGAGCGGAGAAATGCACATTCCAACGCAGGAGCATTGGAACGAGACAGTAACCCGTGAGTCCTCTCGCGGAAAATTGGAACGAGTAAAAGAGGTAAAAAGTTTTATGATCAAAAACTGGCAGGACAGATATTCCGATAATATCAAGGAATTCCAGGGATATTCTATCGGAAAGATCTTCAAATATTTGAATAACCCGGAAATCATTTCTCTGGCTGGAGGATTGCCATCTCCCGAAATGTTCCAGGTTTTTGAAATGCGTCTGGCATCTCAAAAACGTCTGGAAGAAGATATTTACACGATCATGCAATACACAGCCGTTCCAGGCGAAATAACGCTGATAGACGCAATCCTTGGATTCCTGAAAAGAGATAATATCAACATTCAGGAAGAAAATCTCGTCGTCACTTCTTCCGGACAGCATGGTCTCGATCTTACCGGGAGATTATTCCTGAATCCGGGCGATATTGTCATGCTGGATCGACCGACTTTTGCCGGAGCGATCGTGGCCTTCCAGATGCAAAGACCTAAAATCATCGGTATCGATCTTCAGGAAGATGGAGTTGATGTAGATTCTTATAAAATCAAGCTGGAAGAATTAGTTAAAAAGGGACAGAAACCAAAATTCATCTACGTTGTTCCAGATTTTCAAAATCCGTCTGGCATAACCACCGGTTTAGAAAAAAGAAAAGCTTTGCTGGAACTCAGTTACAAATATGATATTCCAATAGTGGAAGACAGTCCCTATCGCGATCTACGCTATCGCGGAGAAACGGTTCCTTCCATATTCTCTCTCGATCAGCAGAATGGCGGTTCGAATGTAATCGGACTTTACACTTTTTCCAAACTATTCTGTCCGGGAATTCGAGTAGGTTTCAATATCGGTCCGGCCGATGTGATCAATCGCATGACCAACATCAAAGAAGCGAATATTTTAAACACCCCCAAATACAACCAGGACATGTGTACGGAATTTCTTACGACTATGGGATTTGATAAACACATAAACAAATGTCGCAAATATTATCGTGAGAAATTGGATTTGTTCCTGCAAACAATGGAAGAATGTTTCCCACCGGAAATGGGCGTGACCTGGACGAAGCCGGAAGGCGGTCTTTTCCTCTGGGTTACCGTTCCAGAACATATCGACACGAATGAACTTTTTATGGAAGCGATCAAATACAAGGTAGCTTTTGTGCCGGGTGAAGTTTTTTATGGTGAAAATCCATCTAAAAACCACATGCGAATCAACTTCTCATTTGCTTCCAAGGAACAACTAACGGAAGCTGTGAAACGGCTTTCCAAGTGCATCAAAGCATACGTATAGGGAAATGTTATGGATTTAAGGATCAAGGATAAAATAGCTATCGTAACAGCAGCCAGCCAAGGTTTGGGAAAAGCAGTTGCTTTGCAGCTTGCCGGAGAGAGAGCAAAGGTGATCATCTGCTCGAGAAACAAAGAAGAATTAAAAAAAGCCAAAACAGAAATCGAAAATGAAACTGGAAACCCGGTGGAATATTTTGTTTGTGACGTTACAAACGAAACACAGGTTCTGGAAATGATCGAGAGCATCCAAAAGAAATTTGGCAGATTGGATATTCTGGTTTGTAATGCCGGAGGTCCTCCAGCCGGAACTACAGATGATTTTGGTTTAGATGATTATCGAAAAGCTCTGGAATTGAACCTGCTCAGCACGATCAATCTCTGCAATTTATCCGTTCCAATAATGCGGAAAAATAAATGGGGCAGGATCGTGGTGATAACTTCGATTTCCGTGAAACAGCCGATCAATACACTGGTGCTTTCCAACACTGCCAGAGCCGGTGCCACCGGATTTTTGAAAACGCTTTCCAATCAGATTGCTGCTGATGGGATCACTGTGAATGCGGTTTGCCCGGGTTATACCAAAACGCAACGGGTGGAGAATCTGGCAGAAGCTTTTGCAGAAAGCGGTAAAGGTTCGCTCCAAGATTTTTATGCTAAACTTGAAATCGACATTCCCATGAAAAGGCTGGGAACTTCATTAGAATTAGGTCAGACAGTTGCTTTTCTGGTTTCAGAAGGTGCCGGTTACATAACCGGTGTTTCTTTGCAGGTGGATGGCGGATATATAAAAGGATTGTTTTAGTAAATTGTTTCTCGTTCCCAAAGCCCTCTTTGGGAACGCAATTTGAAGCGAAACTACTGTTTCGTAAATAGATGTGAAGTTGAAGTGTTAATGTGAAAGGTCCGCAGGAGCGGAGAAAGATGCATTCCAACGCAGGAGCATTGGAACGAGATTTTAATTAATTAATAATAGATGAGGTGAAAATGGAAGATATAAAAAATCCTTACCCGGAGATGATCTTGAATTTACCGGAAATTGAAATAGCCCTGGACGGAATAAAGGGATGGCTTTTACAGAGTGATACGATGTCTGCTGTGTTTTTTGAGCTGGAACCTATTGGGAAAATTCCGGATCATTCGCATTGTGCGCAGTGGGGAATGGTGTTGGAAGGCAGAATGAAATTCACGATCGACGGTGAAACTAAAATTTACACCAAAGGAGACCGGTATTTCATTCCTGAAGGAGTAATTCATGCAGCCGAATTTCTTACCAGATGCTATGTGTTGGATTTCTTTGCCGATCCCAATAGATACAGGGCAAAATCTAAGTAGGGAAAAGATGGAAGAATCGATAAAATTTTTCTCAACGAATTTAAAAGCCGCTTCGCTGTCATTTAAAGAAGCTCTTTTAAAAGGACAAGCTCCGGATTATGGTTTGTATATGCCGGAAGAAATCCCCTGGCTTAATCCCCGTGAAATTTGCGAATTTTCAAACCTGGAATATTATCAAATTGCTTTTGAAGTGGGAAAGAGATTCTTACGCGGTCAAATTCCGGAAGAAGATCTGCTGGCAATCGTGCAAGATGCCTATGATTTCGAAGTTCCGCTGGAAAATGTTTATGAAAATAAATATGTGATGAGACTGGATCAGGGTCCCACTGCTTCCTTTAAAGATTTTGCCGCTCGGATGATGGGAAGATTGATGCAATATTATCTGAAACAGGAAAACCGGGAACTTCTGATTCTGACAGCAACTTCGGGAGATACCGGCAGCGCCATTGCCAATGCTTTTTATGGATTGGATAATATCAAAGTTGTGGTACTTTTCCCGATTGATGAAGTGACACCCCGCCAACGCAAACAAATGACGACTCTCGGTAAGAATGTGCAGATCATCAGTTTGGATGCTAAATTCGATGATTGTCAAATCCTGGTTAAACAGGCTTTTGCCGATCCTGATCTGGATTACTTAAAGCTATCCTCCGCTAATTCGATCAACATCGGCAGACTGATTCCTCAGATCATGTATTATTTCTATTCTTTTGCCAGATTGCGCAAAGGCAATCCCGAAGATTCAGTAATATTTTCTATTCCATCCGGAAATTTTGGAGATATGATGGGTGGAATGCTGGCACTCAGAATGGGATTACCTGTAAGAAAATTCATCATCGCTACTAACGAAAACGACGAATTTCCCAAATTTGTAAACACCGGCAACTACAACAAAATTGTTCCTTCCAAAAATTGTTTATCGAGTGCTATGAACGTTGGTCATCCAAGTAATTTGGCAAGATTTGTTTCGCTGTATGACGGTGTGATGGATGAAAACGGTTTTATCAGCCAAAAACCAGATATGGAGCAAATTCAGAATGAAATTTATTCTGTCAGCATCACAGACGGCGAAACAAAGAATACTATCAAAGATGCACATGATAAATACAATCTTCTGCTGGAACCGCACGGTTCGGTCGGATGGGCAGGATTGCAGAAATTCCTGAAAGAAAATCCCGAATATGATACACCGGAACAACTCTGCATTTCACTGGAAACAGCTCATCCAGCTAAATTTCCGGAGCAGATCAGAGAGATTCTGAATCTCGATCCTGAGCTTCCACCCAGCTTGGAAGGAATTGAAGAAAAGAAAGAATCATCCGATTCAATTGAAAATAATTATCAAGCTTTCAAGAATTATTTGAAAGAGAAATATTAAAATGACACCTATATTCGAAAAGAGGTTTTGTACGCTTGAAAATGAATAAAGTTCAATTAAAATGGAGGTTATATGCAACTGCACCAGCGTTTTATACAAACTGCTAAGAAGTTTGGAAAGAAGATCGCCGTTTATGATATTGCTACCGGCAAAGATGTTTCGTATGAAAGAATGCTGATCATTTCTTTGATTTTTGCCAAGAAATTTAAAAAGATCAAAAGTAAGTATGTAGGTGTGATGGTTCCAACCTCAGCCGGATGTATGCTCACAAATCTGGGTTTATTGATGGTTGGAAAAATCCCGGTAATGATCAATTACGCTACGGGAGCGATAGAAAACTCAATCTATGCCCAGGAAAAATGTAATTTCGAAACGATCATCGCCAGTAAAAAACTATTGGAAAAACTTAATCTCGAACCATTAGACAGCATGATCTTTTTAGAAGACATTGCAGCTACGATCAAGCTTTCCGACAAACTTCCAGCACTTTTAAAATCCAAAGGATCTGCGAGCAGGATCATAAAAGGAGTTCATCACGGCGATATGGATGAAACTGCTGTGATTCTCTTTACCAGCGGCAGCGAGAAGGAACCCAAAGCAGTGCAGCTCACACACAAGAGTATAGGACACAATGTAGATAATATTCCCAAAATTCTCGATCTGAATTCAAATGATATTTTCCTGGCAAATCTACCCTTATTTCATGTGTTTGGCATCACGGCTAACTTCTGGCTGCCGATCATACTGGGAACCAACATTGTTGCTTATCCCAATCCGCTTGATTATAAGATCATCTGCGGATTGGTTAAACAATATAAAGTCACTTTGATGGCAGGAACTCCGGCTTTTTATTACGGCTATCTCAAAAAATCTTCTCCGGGAGATTTTGCGTCGATGAAAGTTGCCATCAGCGGTGCTGATACTCTAACAAAGCAGATTTATGAAGGCTTTCTGGAAAAACATAATTTAATTATTAATAACGCTTATGGAACTACCGAAACAAGTCCGGCAATTTCCATAAATACGCCGGATGTGAATCGAGTTGGAAGTGTAGGTAAACCAATACCCGGCGTTGAAGTGAAAATCATGGATGTTGATACAGATGAAATTCTTCCTCCCAACCAAACAGGAAAGATTTTGGTGAGCGGCGATATGGTGATGAAAGGCTATCTCGGCGATTTGGAAGAGACTTCGCTGCGCATTCATAAAGGTTGGTATGATACCGGTGATATGGGCTATCTGGATGAAGATGGTTTCCTGTGGCACAAAGGCCGTCTGAAGCGATTTGTGAAAGTTGGCGGAGAAATGGTGTCATTGGTCAAAGTCGAAGAAGTTTTGAGCAAATATCTTCCCAATGACGTGATTTGCTGTGTGGTCGATGTTCCCAATTCTACCAAAGGCGCTGACGTCGTGGCTGCCGTGACAACCGGAGAAATCGATCAAAGAGACATTTTGAAAAAAATGGCTGCTGAACTTCCTGCCATAGCAGTTCCCAAAGAGTTCTACGTTTTGGAAGATATCCCCATGATGGGTAGCGGCAAAGTGAACTTCCGGGAAGTCGAAATAACCTGTAGAGAATTAAGAAGGAAAGGGAAAAAATAAATTCAGTAAACATGCCAAAACCGCTCCTGAACTTCGGGAGCGATTTTTTTATTGCAGAAATCCAATGTTTGTTCGTTTTTGTTCGTGTTAAAAGGTTAGAGGTGAAATATGAAATACATAATCATTCTGGGTGATGGTATGGCAGATCATCCCATCGCAAAACTGGGAAATAAAACGCCTTTGATGGCAGCGAACGTTCCAAACATGGATAAACTTGCAGAAATGGGGAAGACCGGCATGTTCCAAACAGTACCATTGGATATGCCGCCCGGCAGTGAAGTTGCCAATCTGGCGGTTCTTGGTTACGATGTTCGCAAAGTTTATCAGGGAAGAGGTGTATTGGAAGGCACCAGCATGGGAGTGAAAATCGAGGAAGGCGATCTGGCCATGCGCTGCAACCTGCTTTGCATCGAAAATGAAAAGATCAAAAATCATTCTGCCGGTCATATCTCAACCGAAGAATCGCATGTTCTGATCGATTTTTTAAATGAAAAACTGGCAAATAATAAAATCAGATTTTATCCCGGTATCAGTTTTCGGCATCTGCTGGTGGTGAAAGGTGGAAACAACGATTTGAAATTCACACCGCCGCATGATGTACCTGGCACTCCTTTCAAAGATGTGATGATCGAAGCTACCTCCGAAAAAGGAAAAGAGACTACTGCACTTTTGAATGATCTGATTATAAAATCTCAAAAATTATTAAAGGATCATCCAGTGAATTTGAAAAGAATAAATGCTGGTAAAGATCCGGCAAATTCAGTCTGGTTCTGGTCAGCGGGCTACAAACCGGAAATGAAAACTATGAAAGAATTATACGGCATTTCCGGAGCAGTCATTTCAGCTGTTGATATTATCAAAGGTTTGGGGATTTTTGCCGGTATGGATGTGATCGAAGTAGTAGGCACCACCGGGCTCACCGATACGAATTATGAAGGCAAAGCAGAAGCTGCCGTAAAGGCTCTTAAAGATCACGATCTGGTTTATCTGCATGTGGAAGCCACCGACGAAGCCGGACATGCCGGAGATGTGGATTTGAAGATTAAAGCTTTAGAATACCTTGATAAACGAGTTGTTAAATATGTGATGGAAGAGACAGCCAAAATGGCTGAACCGGTTTCCATTGCGCTACTGCCCGATCATGCTACGCCCTGCGAAGTGCGAACTCACACTCATGATGCTGTTCCGTTCATAATTTACAATCCAAATGAAAAACCGGATGAAGTAACAAAATATGATGAAGATTCCTGTAAAAAAGGTGGTTTCGGATTGATCAAAGAGGATGAGTTTATTCGGAAGTTGCTGAATAAAATGTAATCTTGCTTATATGAAAGATACCTTAAGTTATTGAGTATAAAGATGAATGAGGATTACTTAAACAAATTAGCTAAAACATTAAAACCTCCATACAAAAGATGGCGGTTTTTAGAAATGATAAATTATTGTATTTTTCCGAATAGGATGATATGTTCATATCGAGAAATAAATAAGCCTTATCAAACTGATAATATAGTTTCGCTTATAAAAAAAATTGGCTCATGTAACTCTGTTTGTTATCAAGTATTTGAAGTTGTATATTTTAACTAATCTTTCCGACTTGATTTAAGTAACTGAGAAACAAGCAGATAGTTCAAGAAAGTATTTGACGGAAAAACCTCGTAACTTAATGTTGTTCAATAAGTTATGCCCATAACTTAAACAATAAAAAGAACGAGGTTATG
>JAUSOT010000232.1 GCA_030656075.1 Candidatus Cloacimonadales bacterium | reverse complement strand
TGCAATACCCGGTCGCCAGGATCGATGTCGACGACATCAGTGATACGGAAATCTTTGCCTATTCGGTTTATGAGAATGGAACCCGCGATCCAAACATCCTGCTGAAATCTTTCCATCCCGGCTCAATTTTATTTGTAAATCTGCCGCTGGGTTATCTGAAAGCTTATGGTTCCGATGAATTCCTGCTGCGCATGGTTCTGAGAACGTATCTTTTTAAAATTATTAAAATAGCCCATATTGCAAATATGCCAGACAATAAAGCCGGATTGGTGATGAACTGGCAGGTGGAAAGCAATCGGGAATGGAATAATATTCCACGGATGGAAGAGAATGGAATTTTAAGAAAGAATTTTCCTATTTCCTGTCACATCAGTGCCGGTGAATGGCTCAACCAGGCAGGTGACAACCTTGGTTTTGATGCAGCGAATCATATTTCTCTCGTTAAAAAACTGATGACTTACGGAATAATTGGCTCTCTGGGAGGATGGGCTCCCAACTGGTTTGCCAATAAATTGTCTCAAAAACAGTTCACTGATAAAGAAGTTGAACAATATATTGTAAAAAACAATGACTTGATGAGAAGGATCACGGGTTACAATATTCGGGAATTCACGTCACCCCGCAGCCTGTATAATCATCTAATCGCCAGAATACTGGAAAAAAATAATGTCGTCAGCTATCAATATATGGGAGATGCAGGTTCTCCACCTAATAGAAGTTTTATTCAGGGCAAGATTTTTTCCAATAGAATGTTCGCCTTTCCCGTCATGCCGATCGGAAAACATGCTTCTGTGCAGGAACTCGGCAGGTATGGCATAACGGCAGCCGAATACGAAAAATGGCTAATGGAAACGCTTAGCTATGCAGAAAAGAATAGGCTGACCACCATGATTAGCGCAAATTTTTACGACTACCGGGATTTTCCACAATATATTGAACCTCTAAAGCGTTTCATGAAAAAAGCTGAAGAATTGAGAGACAATGATCTACTGCTTATCAAACCGATGAGTTTCTTTGCAGATTTCTGGAACAAGAAGCTGAATACTGATTACGAATTCCGCTTTGAAGATGATAAATTGTTCATTACGCTTTTCAATCCGCAAGGCATGAAAGATATCACTATCGCTCTCCCAAAAGATCTCTGCAGAACACCAGCCGGCCTGGAAATGAAAATTTCAGAGGACGATGATTATTACTACGCAACGATCACCCAGAATACCAAGGATAAAATTATTGTCTGTTATCTTAGATAAATTCAACTTGAAAAAGCCTGAATATTTAATTAATCTAAAAGTATTTTTCCCAGATTTTTCGATAATACAAGGTTTGAGTAATGTCAATTTTATCCGGTAAAAAGATTCAAGCAGTTTTTAGGCTTATTATTTCTATTGCTATAGTGATTTCAATAGCATTATTCACTTTTTATATTATCTACAATGCTTTTGTTCCAAAAGTAAGAGAAATAGAAATTCTATTAGTTACTCACCACGATCTGAACATAATGGAAGAAAACATCAAAAAAGCTTACAGCAGTGTATTGGAAGAGGAGGGCGTTCCCTTTAAATGGACTACCCGGGGTGAACTCTGGCGCTATTCACCCAAAAAGATATTATCAGATCACCAGGTAATGATCTTCCCGGATTTTGTAAGCCAAAAAATTCCCCAGGAATTCGAAGTATGGGTGGAAGACTACGTGAGTTTGGGCGGCAATGTCTTCATCGTTTATAATAGCGGCACGCAAACGGAAGATCGAACATATCGTGAAAAGGCTGTTTTCTCTCGCCTGCTGGGAATGAACTACGTCACTTATAATAAATACCAGTCCCTGGCTTTCCAGATGGCAAAGGTGCGGTTCAAAGATTGTGATGCGGTAAATTTTTTTGAAATTCCCTGCGGAAAAGTGGACGAACTTTTCACGATTACCGGCTATCAATACGGACCTCTGGATTATCCGCTGGCGCGTGTCGATGTGAGTTTTGTCGATGATAAAAACGTTCTGGCCTATTCACTTTACAGCGACGGCAAATCTTCTCCCAATACTTTCTGGAAAAAGATGGGAAAAGGAAATGTGGTTTATGCAAATCTTCCGCTTGGTTATCTGAAAGCTTACGGAACAGATGATCTTATGATTAGGTGTTTTCTGGAAACATTCCTTTATAAAATAGCTTTTGTGCCCCATTTAGACAGACTTCCCTATCACAGGGGAGGCATCGTTCTAAACTGGCATATCGATGATGCGCGGGAAAGGAAAAACATTTACACTTTCGAAAAAAAGGGGATCATTCGAAAAAACTTACGTCAGTCCTTTCACATCACTGCTGGGGATTTTCTATTTGAGCGGGGTGATGATCGTGGTTTTAATGCCTCCAAGTATCCCAATATTGTACGAGATATAATGAAGTACGGTATCATCGGCTCACACGGCGGCTGGGCTCATAACTGGTTTGTAGAACAACTGGAAAACAATCGGTTGACAGATGAAGAATTTGCTTATTACGTAGATATTAACAATAAGACATTATCCATGATCACAAATTATCCCATCCGGGAATACGCCGCTCCCAGCGGTATTCATCCCCAACCTTTTCTAACGAAGCTTTTGGAAGAGAGAGGTTTTCTGGCTTATTATTATCCGGGAGATCTTGGCTCCGAACCAAATCGTACTTTTTACAAAGGTGTTATGGTTTCCGATAAGGTTATTGCCTTTCCCGTGATGCCCAGACAGGACATTGTTTCCGTGCAGGAATTTGCAAATGAAGGTGTAAGCGCAACTGAGTATGAAAAATGGTTATTAGGAATTTTGGATTATGCAGCAAAACAGGACAATTTATGTCTTATTTACAATCATATTTACGATTTTGAGGCAAATCCCCAATATGTGAAACCTTTCTATCACTTTTTAGATAAAGTTGAATATTATATCAAAGAGGGTAAATTAACTGTCGAGACATTGTCTTATTTTGCTGAATTCATTCTTCGTTTTCTGAAAACAGATTACAAGTTTGTGATTAATTATAAAGAAAACTTCATGTCTGTGGCCTTAAAAAATCCTGAGGGATTGGAAGGTATAAGCGTCGCCATTCCGAAAAATTTATTCCGCAAACCGCCCGGTTCCGGATTTTATATAGATGAAGACAAATATTATTATTATGCTGTCATCACCGAGAACGTATATGAAAAAAATATTATTTGCCATCTTCATTAGCAGCTTTTTCTTTTCCTGTTCACAGCATCCCGCCCTCGCCATTTTCAGATGGAAATTCCAGTTGGAAGAAAGTAATTATGTAATTCCATATACGATAAATTTGATCGCTCTTTCTGAAATGCAGGAAGCTGTTAACTTAAGACCGATAAAAAATTATCTGAACTGGGTTTTTCGCAATCTTAACTATCCGGATAAACACGGCCTCACCGGAAGCATTTATGATTTCGACATTTCAATTCTCGGCGTGGAGACTCCTTCCGATACTTATGATTCGGTCGATTCCTACTCTGCCACCTTCCTGATGATGCTGCAAAAATATTTTTTTCTTTCGCAAGATAGAGCACTAATCCAGCAGAATAAGCAGAAAATCCATGATATCGCCTACACAATTATTTATCTTCAAGGTGAAGATGGCTTGACAACTGCGCTGCCAGTTTCAGATGTTAAATATTTGATGGATAATTGTGAAGTTTTTGGTGGTTTGAAAGCTTTCATAGAGCTTTCAGAAGAATTTGGCTGGAATCTGGAAGACTATTATTTTGGTGCCAAAGATTCCGTGGAGAGAGGGATCATGCAGAAGCTGTATAATGCCGAGTTGCAGAATTTCAACTGGGCGGTGGATGACGAAAATATTCATACTTCCGACTGGCATATTTTCTACCCGGATGCCTTTGCCCAACTCTTCCCGATCATTTATGGACTTCTGGACGATGATGCGGAACTGAGACATCATCTCTGGGATAAGTTTAACGAAATTTATAAAAATCAGATTAATATTCCGGCGGAACAAAAAATAGTAATAGATTTCGCGGAAAAAAGGATGGATATATGAAAGCGTTAGTTATTTTTGGAACAAGGCCTGAAATAATAAAACTTGCGCCAATCATTTTTAAGCTTCAAGAAAAAATGGAAGTTAGGATTTTTCATACTCGACAGCATGATGAGCTGGCCGATGATGTGATCAAGTTTTTCAAGATCACACCGGATTTTAATGAAAGAACGATGCTGCACATGACAGAAGAACGACGTTCCGGCCGGATCGGACAGATAATCAGAGCTGTGAATCCGGACATTGTAATTGTGCAAGGAGATACATTCACCACCTACGCAGCTGCTTTCACTGCCTTCCTGCTACAAAAACCGATTCTGCACCTGGAAGCAGGTTTGCGGACATATCGCAAATTCTCACCATTCCCGGAAGAAATGTTCAGAAGACTGGTTTCAAATCTGGCCGATTTTCACTTTGTACCAACCGAAACAAGCAAAAATAATCTCCTCTCGGAAGGCATCCCGGCAGACAGGATTTTCATTTCCGGCAATACGATCGTGGATGCGGCAAATATGGCTCTACCCAGGGTTAATAAAAAAAATGCCTTGGAAGAAATCCACAAATATAATCATGATGCAGATCTGGATGAAATGCTGAAAAATAAAAAACTGGCCATCATCACAGCCCATCGTCGGGAAAATATCGGACAGCCGTTAAAAGACATTTGCACGACTATGAAAAGATTAGCTGAAAAGTATAAGGATATGCTTTTTCTTTGGGTATTGCACAAGAATCCTAATGTGCGTGAAATCGTCTTCAATGAAATGAGAGAAAGACCGGCCAATATGAAATTTGCCGAAGCTTTCTCCTATCCCACCATGCTTTATTTCCTCGATCGAGCTCATATCATTCTCACAGATTCCGGCGGAATTCAGGAGGAAGTGGTCAGTCTGCATAAACCGGTGATCATCCTGCGTGAAGATACGGAAAGACCGGAAGTGATAGATTATGGTTTGGGATTTCTAGTGGGAGCGGATATTGAATTGATCATGAGCACCTTTGCCAGGCTGCATGATGACACAGAATTCTATGATGGACTCACAAAACTGGAAAATCCCTTTGGCGATGGAAAAACATCGGATAGAGTTCTGGAATTTCTGATGAGTTACGAAGTTCAGGAATATTTGAAATCCTATCCCCAAAATGTAGCCCATATCTTCGAGAAAAGGATCACGTGGTGAAACAGAAAACCGCACTTCTTCTGATAATTGTTTTAGCCTTCACTGCAACAGTTTGGAGTGAAGTATTCCTGAACAGGATCGAGCCCAGCATTCAATATGAATATCTGGATCCGGACAGCCTGTACGGAGCCTGGAGTGCTGTGAACGTGACCTATTTTCGCGAAGTGAATCCGTATTTCAATTATCATCTTGGAGCTACGGCGCACTACCGGAATGATGCAGCTTTGCTGCTTTACGGCGGAATTTTTAAAACTTTATCGCGAAAACTCTTCACAAACCTGGCGATTTCGGGCGCTACAAAGTGTGATTATCTGCAGAAATACCGCTTCGACGCCGATATAAACTTGAAAATATTCAGGAGCGAAGCTCTCATTGCCACCCTGGGATATGCTTACGTAAATTACCATAACGTTCACGAAGATATCATCTGGCGCTATGGGCTTTCGGTTTACATTACGAGATTTATTTTTCAGTTTATGATATTTGATAATACCAGCAAACCAGGGGATATTAAAAGCTCCATGAATCTATTCAGTATCGGCTATGGAATTGAGGGCTGGCAATGGACATATCTGACCTTCAATTTTGG
>JAUSOT010000229.1 GCA_030656075.1 Candidatus Cloacimonadales bacterium | reverse complement strand
AAATTGAAGATCATCTTTTTTACAATGGTTTATTCAATAATCTTCGGCTGTGTGAGATACCTGGTTTATATTTTTATTTTACGAGAATTTTCCTACCTGTTCATGGCTATTATTTTCTTCATGTTCGGGCCTTTTTTCGATTTTGTTTATATTGTTAGTTTTTACTCCGTGTTTGTTAGTAATCTGGCGGAAAAAATTCAAGGAGATGAGAGTAAATGGGGCTGGCTTTATTAGTTATTATTCTTAAAGCTTATATAATCACGATCGCAATAGTTTTACTGATCTATACCGTTCGCCATTTTATATTCTCTTTAAATAGATCCCTGGGAGAACAGAAACTGTATTATCAGGATATTATGGATTCCGATCTTCCGAAAGTAACGGTGATCGTTCCCATGCACAACGAAGAACTGGTGGCAGCAAACTCGATGGATAACATCGTGCATACTGCTTATCCCAAAGACAGACTGGAGATCATTCCGGTTGAGGATCACTCTGAAGATGGAACTCTGGCGATTTTAGAAAAATTTGCCAATGAATACGATAATGTTCATCCCTACGTGCGAGATAGCGGAGCCAGGGGAAAACCGGTAGCAATGAATGAAGTGATGGAATTTGCCACGGGTGATGTTATCATTGTTTTTGATGCCGACTATCTTCCGCCCAAAGGAATTATCAGAGATATTGCCATTTCTTTCCTGGATCCCGAAGTTGGTGCGGTGATGGGTCGGGTTATTCCGCATAACGTGGGCACCAATCTTCTCACGCGCCTTTTGGACCTGGAGCGTACCGGTGGTTATCAGATCGATCAACAAGCCAGGTACAATTTGAACCTGGTGCCTCAATATGGAGGAACGGTGGGAGGGTTCCGTCGGGATATTGCTATGAAGCTTGGCGGATTTAATCCTAAAATCATTACAGAAGATACAGAACTCACGTTTAAACTTTATGAACGCGGCTGGAAAGTGGTTTATGCAAATCGGGCCGAATGCTATGAAGAAGCACCGGAAACCTGGGCTGTGCGATCCCGGCAGGTAACTCGTTGGGCCAGAGGCCATTGCCAGGTTTTCTTCCAGGTTGTTTTCAAATTGTTAAAATCTAAATATTTGAGAAGAATGGAAAAACTCGACGCAATGCTACTTTTAATGATTTATTTTATTCCCTTAATATTATTAGTAGGACTTTTTGATTCGTTGACCTTATTCTTCCTGGGAGAAATGAACCTTTTTTCCAGTGTTTTCATTTTCGTACTGGTCGCCTCGTACAGTTCATTTGGGAATGCAGCGCCATTTTTTCAAATCGGTTCAGGAGTGCTCCTGGATGGTGGAGTTAAAAGAATCCGGCTGCTGCCATTATTGATGTTCAATTTCACATTTTATCTTTGGTTCATATCCAAAGGTGCTTTTTTATCGATATTCGATACAATATTTCAAAGGACTCCGGAATGGGAAAAAACACAAAGATTCAGAAAACAAACTTAATAGTATTAATTTGTCTGTTGCTGCTGATTTTACTCGCAGTTGATTTAGTTGCCCAGCAGACTGAAAATGCCAGACAAACCACCCAGACGGGTACTCAATCCCTGGATGAAATGCAGAACGAAGCACTCAAAAAAAGTGCGGTTCGACGCTTCTTTGCTTCCTTAAATGAAAAAGAAGATTATCGAAAATTATTATATTGGATCATCCCGATTTTTATCATCATGACCGCTATTCCATTCTACATGCCATTTCGTGAATTGATCCTGAAGAAAGATAATCAACCTCTGCGTGTGAATATGAGCTATTCCAAAGATCCCCGCTTTTTCGACAGATCATTCCGGGAAAAACTGCTGGCGAATGTGAAGGAAGTCGGCATCGATCGCTGCTTCAAAGTAATACTTTCTGCCAGAGAAGAACTGATCGAAGTATGTGATGCCAAGAACGTTGATAATTTCAAGTTTGGCAAGAATGTGCTATATTTGGAAGGCGATGCCGATATTCATGAAAATATGCGCTTTGAAAAAGAAATCTATGTGACAGGCACCACCAAGCTGCATGAAAATACTATAATGCGCGGCATCCTGAGTGAAAAAGACTTGAAAATCGCTCCGAATACTACGATCGTGCGCTGGGCCGGTTCGGAAAACAATATTTATGTCGGACACGATTGCGATCTGGGAGTCCGCTGTTCCTGCGAGAAGGAACTCTGGATCGATGTGAACTGCGAATTCAAGAGTTTATACGGACATCCGGTCATCTCCCATTATGATGAACAATACATCAACCGGCAAATGGAATTGGCCAAAACTCAAGATACTGTCTCCGAAGAAGGTGAAGCTAAAGATCTGAAAAAAGATTCAAAAGAAAAACACATTGAAGGTTCCGAGCTTCCGTTCACCGAAGAAAACCATCCTTTAAAAGCTTTCCGCTTCGATGAAACCGAGGAACAGCTTCTCACCATATCCGATAGTTGTGTGTTGATGAGCAGAAATGAAACTTCCCTGCCCATAGGCAGCAGCATCAATAATGATCTTATCGTAAAATCTAAATTACATATCAAGAGCGGCACAACTGTTCGGGGAACTATAAAATGTTATAATAACCTCATCCTGGATAGTAATTGCGTGGTCGAAGGCAGTATTTTTGCCGAGAAGGACGTAACCATTGGAAATAATTGCAAGATCTTCGGTAATGTCTTCTCGCAGGGCAAAGTCTTTCTGGCTCATGGAACTGAAGTCGGTGTTTCCGGCAAGGATAAATCTGTGATCGGCAAGAAAGGGCTCCAAATGGAAAGAGATGTTACCGTGCATGGTTATTTGCTCACCGAAGGCAATGGTGAAACTATATGAATCAGGTAGAAAGATAAAGGTAAAACGAAATGAACAGAATCGTTCATGTAATCCTAATTTTCGTCATTATTTGTCTTATTATAGGATTCTGGTTATATCGGAATCATCAGAATAGCCTGATCAAACATCCCTATGAAGTTCTGGTAGCCACCTATAGTCCTTTGGATTCAATGGGTGTAGCAATCCAAAACGCCTATACGAGTGTTTTAGAAGAAGAAGGTGTGCCTTTTCGCTGGGTCAAAAGAAGTGAAATACTAAAATCCAATCCGGTAGAAATAGTGAAAACGAATCCGGTAATTATATTTCCCGATTACATTTCTTTAAAAATTCCCCTGGAGTTTGAAATTTGGATAACGGAATATATCAAAGTTGGTGGAAACATCTTAATTACCAATGATAGCGGCATCAAAATGCGAAATGACAGATACCGCGATACTGCCATTTTTTCATCGCTGCTGGGAATGAACTATATAACGTACGATAAATATACCGCTGATGCTTACAGATCGGCTAATTTGCAGTTCAGAGATCAGGAAACTGCCGATTTCTTCCAGGTTCCTTATGGGAAAAGAGATGAAAATAATTACATCACCAGCTATGTTTACGGTGCATTGCAATATCCGGTCGCCAGGATCGACATTGACGACATCAGTGATACGGAGATCTTTGCCTACTCCGTTTATGAAAACGGAACCCGTGATCCAAACATCCTGTTAAAATCTTTCCATCCCGGTAATATTCTTTTTGTGAATCTGCCGCTGGGTTATCTGAAAGCTTATGGCTCCGATGAATTCCTGCTGCGCATGGTTCTGAGAACTTTCCTCTTCAAAATCATCAAGATAGCACATATCGTGAATATGCCTGATAATAAGGCCGGATTGGTGATGAACTGGCAAGTGGAAAACAACCGGGAATGGTATAATATTCCGCGGATGGAAGAGAAGGGCATACTCAGAAAAAATTTTCCGGTTTCCTGTCACATCAGCGCCGGTGAATGGCTGAATCAGACGGGTGACAACCTTGGATTCGATGCAGCCAACCACTTATCCCTGGTTAATAAGCTCATGGAATACGGAACGATTGGTTCTATGGGTGGATGGGCTTACAACTGGTTTGCCAATAAACTGTCTAATAACCAGTTCAATGATAGGGAAGTGGAACAATATATTGCAAGAAACAATGATCTATTAGGAAGGATTGCCGGATATAAAATTCGGGAATTCACTTCTCCCCGCAGCCTGTATAATCATCTGATCGCCGGAATACTAGAAAAAAATAGTGTTGTCAGCTATCAATACATGGGAGATGCCGGTTCTCCACCTAATAGAAGTTTTATTCAGGGCAAGATTTTTTCCAATAGAATGTTCGCCTTTCCCGTGATGCCGATCGGAAAACATGCTTCTGTGCAGGAGATCGGCAGATATGGCATAACGGCAGCCGAATATGAAAAATGGCTCATGGAAACGCTTAGTTATGCAGAAAAGAATAAGCTGACCACCATGATCTGTGCAAATTTCTACGATTACCGAGATTTTCCCCAATATATCGATCCGCTCAAACATTTCATGAACAAGGCTGAAGAACTGAGAAATGAAAATCTGCTGCTCATCAAACCGATGAGTTTCTTTGCAGATTTCTGGAACAAAAAACTGAACACGAGGTACGAATTTCGCTTTGAAGATAATAAAATGTTCATCACACTATTCTATCCGCAAGGCATGAAAGATATCACTATCGCTCTCCCAAAAGATCTCTGCAGAACACC
>JAUSOT010000282.1 GCA_030656075.1 Candidatus Cloacimonadales bacterium | reverse complement strand
GGAAAAAACAGTGCTTATTCTGTTGAATTTCTCCCTCTCCCTTGGAGAGGGCTGGGGTGAGGCTATGATATTCATAATTCCCTCTTAATTCAAATAGAAAGATTCAAACAAGTTCAAACCTTTTTTCGAAACGTCTTTTTCTCCCAGTTCATCCACCCAGAGCAAATCGCCGTTTTTGGAATAATACTCTATGGCAAACCGATGCATTCCCGTCGTAACTTCGATTTCACCGACTAAAGCTTCGGCCGGGAAGAAACGGGAAATTCTCAGATCGGCATTTTCAGTGGCATCCACGGCTACATCTGTGACAAGACGACTGAGATCACCCAGTAAACCACCTCCTACTTGTTTTGAAAGCTCAGTTTTTCCTTTTTCGGAAGCTAAACCCTTCAATACGGATCGGGTGATGGTCTTCAAATAGATGAGAGGTTCTTTGATCTTGTAAGTTTCCAAAGCTATTTTTTCGATGTCTTCGATCATTTCCAACTCTTTCATCACTACGCCATCTACTTTGATCTTCACTTTGCTTATATTGGATTTACGTTCTTCCAGGAAAGGAAGTTGGAATTTGAAATGATAACCTTTTTTAACACCCGGCCAGTTGATCAGATCGAGTGTTTCCAGTTGCTGATTTCCCCTGGGATTTTCTTCTGTTGTACCGATCACGATCAAGTCGTCTTCCGTGTGAATATATAGTGTGTTGGCTTTTTTATCGGGTCCCCTGCCGGTGAAGCTGATAAAATCAACTTTTGCTTTATCGGTTTTTTCCAGGTAAGTATTCAGTTCGGGTTGTTTAAAATCATAGATCTGGGCTTGCAGCTTCCAGGCTTCCGCTATCATATCCTGATCGATCCGGGCATCATCCAATTTCCCTTCAGCACGATAGATCAACATGCTCAGATAGCGTCCCAAGGCGGAATTATGAAATTTATTCGTTCCCGTTTTGAATTCTTTTTTCTTGTCTTTGAATAGATTGAACTGATCGGCAGTTTTCTTGTGTTTTTGTTCCAGCAAAGAAAGTTTATCGTTGATACGGCGGATTTCCACAAAAGCATCGTCAAATTTTTCCAATTCCAAGTAGTTCATTGCTTTGAACACATTCAGATAAATATCTTCGTAATCTTCGCCGGAATATTCCAGCACATTGTCGTTTAACAGCATTGAAGCCGCTCCGCGAGCTATGCTTTTGGTGTAAAGTTCATCTATGGCATTTTCCGCTTTTGTCAGAGCTTCGTTACTCTCTTCATAATTTCCATTGTAATGCAGCAGCATTCCTTCATCGAGATAATAGAGAGCTTGTTCTTTTTCTTTGTAGAATTTACCTTTGGCAGCTTTGATCTGAGCCAGAGCATTGGCATAATCATGGGCGACTAATTTGTCATCGATCCCCACAAACTGCTGTTTCGAACTCTTCATATTGGCACAGCCGGAAAGTACAAGTAGAAAAGCAATACCAAATAATAATAGAAATTTATACTTCTTCATGGAAGAGTCCTCTACCATTTGGTTTTGGATTTTTGAACGAGTTTTTTGATCTCTTTACTTCCTATCCAAACTTTTTCGTTGGTTTCCACATTGATTAATTCCAAATCGACCTGGTAGAATTTAGCTGCTTTACCGCCGCTGGCATCTATATTGGATTTGATGCCGCCCTGCAGCATGAAATCAGCTCCGGATTCGACTGCCAGCCTTTTGGCTGTTTCATCGGAAGCATAGGATTGCTGCTCTGTTCTCTCATTACGAATCTCTTCTCGTTCTTTGCTGCTGGCTACGAATTTGACTTTACCGGCATTGATCAACTCGCGTTCGATATCTTTGATGAAAGTTCCTGTTTCAATGTGTTCCGAACTGAAATTGCGGATCGTTCCCACAATGACAACCGGCTTGCGGTCTTCTTCCATGGTGAAATCGGAGAGCCAGGAACGATAGATCATGTCCTGGATCATTTGTTCAGCTACCAGCTTGGAATCTGTATCGTTCCAATTGCCGCTCAAATCTGTCACAGAATCGGATGAAACGCGTGATACTGTGCGGTTTGCGCCACCGCAACCCAGTACGAATAAAACCGCTATCAGCGTGATTCCCATTAAAACTATTCTCAAATTTTTCATAACTCCTCCATTTTTTTTATCACTGTTTTAAAACTTAATTTTTAATTTTTCGTGTCAATCGAAATTTGAATAGTTCTGATAAATGATGAATAATTGATTGAAATTATCCATCAAACTCCACACCGATTTTAGATTAAACCAACCCCCAATACGGTCATTCTTCCCTACGGGGCAAGCATGTTGATTTTAAGCGGCGAAGCCGCTTGCATAAACTTGTCAACTTATCCCAAGATTCCTGGTCGGAATTTAGGACAAGTTTCAGATTTGGTATATATCTCCCACCTTCCGAACGGTCAGTTTCTTTCACTTTTCTTCCGACCTTCCGAACGGTGGCGTTTATCCACATCTCTTCAACCATTCGCAAGGATACACACCCCCCGGCTAAAGCCGTACCCCTCTGATAGAGGGGAATTTACCATTGCGAAGCTTCACTTGGCACATGTCGCAGATCATGTAAGTTGATACGATTGTTGGACTTCTCGTCCCGAGGAGTTCACCTGGTTTCTGGCTTTCGTCCCGAAAGTTTTCCTAATTATACAGATCGGGACGATCTGAAGAAAAATCTGATTAAAACTATTCTCAAATTTTTCATAACTCCTCCAATTTTTTTCTTTGATTTAAAACTTAATATATGAATTTTCGTGTCAATCGAAATTTAGTTTTCCCATTTATGACTAAAATATAAGAAAAGTAATTCACTATGTCAAAGTTAGGTAAGTCCTCGCGGGTTAATGAAAAACGGGACAGTATTAACTATCCCGTTTTCTCTCTCATATCCCGATACGAAGAGTTATTTCAGTAAGATCATTTTCCTGGTGCAGGAATATCTTCCATCCGTTTTAAGCTTATAGAGATATATGCCGGAAGTGACTTGATTGCCATTGTCATCAGTGCCATCCCAGGTAACTGAGTGCTGACCGGCTGCAAGCTGAGCGTTGATCAGTGTTCTCACTTTCTGGCCTTTCAGGTTGAAAATAGTTAACGTGCTGCTTTCGTTATCTTTAATGTCAAAGCGGATATTTGTAGTAGGATTGAAAGGATTCGGATAATTCGAAATCAAGGTATTCTCTGACCCGGCATAAGGAATTTCTTCCTCAAATGCTGAGACTACGGCGTTTGGTTCCACTACGCTATTTCCATCTGATGTTGTTGCTGACTGTGCCAGGAGTCTGCCGTTCACAGTTGCGTAGGTATCCATCGAAATCAACGTTTGACACAAAATAATTCCCTTGAATTGAGCTGTTGTTCCAATGGTTGTTTCACCAGCAACCTGCCAGAAAATATTCTGAGGTTGCGCACCACCGTTCAAGGTAATAATTGCTCCATTAGCTACAGTAAGATTGCCCGAGATCTGAAATAACCAGACATCATCGGGATTTCCGGAGATAGTTACACCTGCAGCACTTATTAATACGCCGGTACTCCATTTATAAAGCGCAGGAATGAGTGTCTGTCCTGTTAAATCTCCGGCATATAGTTCGGTAAAATCAGGGTCTGGTCTTCCGGCTGCGTCGGTGTAAGCGGCTTCCATGTCGCTTATTGCCGTGGTCAAGTTAGCTGGAGTTGGTGGAGTATAATCGGCAGCATATATTCTTCCGGTCACTAAAGATGAGGTTGAAAATGTGCCCGATGGATCCATTATCAATCCAAATCCGGTGATGTAAGTCGCTGCAGCGGGGCTCACACCAATATTTCCTACGATTGCGGTTGTCCCGGTGGTTGAAACTACTGTTTTTGCCAGAATCACATAGTTTTCCGATGTTCCAAGATTTACTGTGGCCGGTCCATCACAAAAAATGGCGCTCGATATTGTAAAGATCATCGAAATTAATAAAATCATTTTTTTCATCATATCCTCCTTAGGATATTTATTAAAAATTTTCCTTATGTTTAATCAATGTTGATGCGTCACAAAAAGTATTATTTGCGATATTTTATAAAACTGTTCTACGAATGTATAACTCGGTGATGAAGAGTATGTCGCTTTGGAATAAGTTCATTTTATTCCTTTCAGAAAGTTATACTGGGTCGGATTGGGGAGAAGTTATCAATAAACCTCTCTTGA
>JAUSOT010000281.1 GCA_030656075.1 Candidatus Cloacimonadales bacterium | reverse complement strand
AGCTCGCTGATAGCGGAAAGCTCAAGTCTTCGTTAGAGAAGTAGGAAGAATCCGAATTTTTAAGTCAAGTCCGAGAATGACATGCTGATACGCTGAAATGCTTTGCATTTGCCACCGAAAAGAACACCGGACAACACCGAAAATTTTTGATTTTCTGAATACGGCTTCTTGTGTCCCCTCGCTTTGAGTGCAACGGGAAAGAGAGGGGATAGCAGGGGTGAGTTTATAAACATCTTCCTCTCCCACATTTTGACTTGACATATTTTTAGAGGAAAAATTTTATCTGAAGTGGTTTTAAAAGCTTCCGGAGCTTTAACCGGAACTAATGATTGCAAATTAAATAAAAGGACAAAGCAGGAGGGAATATGAATAAGATTATATTTTTATTACTTAATTTTTTATTGGTTAACATTTGCACTGCAAATCCTAGTCTACCTTCACACCTAATTGAGCAAAGTCTACGTTTAGAGATAGGTAATTACTCAGGCTCAGGTTTTATTTTAAAAGATACATTAAATGTAGTATATTTAGTAACTGCAAAGCATGTGTTAATTGATCCAAAAATAAACAAAACATATGATGATACTTTGAAAATTTATTCATATCCTTTTGATTCTTCGACAGATTTTCAAGATTCAATTTATGTTGATTTGAATAAATTGAATAATGATCGAAATATTCTCATTAATGATAGTGATGCAATAGTGCTAAAAATAGGTATGGGTCAGACCAATGAAAATGTTAATCAGATAAAATTAAATAATGATGTTTTTGGATTCACTTCTAATAAATCAATTAATATAATAAATGAAAAAGAATTTAGTTTAAGGTATTTTGATGATGTTAATATTGGAAGCGAAATCTTGATGACAGGTTATCCAACTTCATTAGGATTATTAAAAACTAGTCAATATGATTTTCATAGACCACTAATTCGAAAAGGCTGGATTGCTGGTAAAAATATTGATAAAAAAACTATTATATTGGATTGTCCTTCCTATGGCGGAAATAGTGGTGGTCCTGTCTACGAAATTGTGCAGGAATCATTATTTGTTCATAAATACGAATTAATAGGCATTGTTATTCAGTTTATTAGTTACGAAGATATATTATTTGATAAAAATGCTAATCCAAGACATAATGATATATCAAATTCTGGTTATTCTGTAATATTATCAATTGACTACATCATGAAATTGATTTATAAAAACTAAATTTAGCATAATTCTATATGTATTTTAAATCATTACAATATCATTTATTCAAATCGGAGGAATTATGTTTAATCAGATAATCCAAAAGACAAAATTACTCATTATTTTAACCTTATTATTTATAGTCAGTTGTAACTTTCTTTCGTTCCAATCCTATGACGAAGTTTGGGATGGTCATGTTTACACGATCCCGGAATTATTTGATACAGAGCTGGCAGAAGAGGGTGAAACCTATCTTATCGAGGGTTATATAACTGAGGCAAATTATTCAAGAGAAGGAGCTGATTTCTTAATTTATCCGGAAACAACATCAAACAGTGAATTACAATATCATAATTTACAAGTGGATGTGGTAAAGAATGCTGATACAATTTTTAATAAAATCGAAAATGCTTTTAATGAAACAGAAGAAGTTTGGATCAAAGTTCAAATTCGAGCCAAAACCAAATTAGTCATGATCGCTGGAAATGGTTGGTCGTCAGAAATGTTTATCTTAAAAGCAAATGCACTTAGAATTCGTGAATAATCAAATGTGAAAATGACCAAATCAATCTGCATTTTACTGGCATTCCTGCTGCTTGCCAACCTGGCTTTTGCCAATCCAGTAGAAGCAAAAAGCGAGTCAAATAATACTCAATGGATTATTCTTGGTATTTTAACTCTTGGGATCGGTCTTGTTATTTATAATATCTTTTTCCAGCCCCGAACTGCATTATTTACAGAAGAGAAAATCGATATCACTTTGCAAACTGATGGTTCTGTGGAAGTTATCGGGAATTACACATTTACTCGAAACAAAGAATCCCTTAAGCATTTCCAGGTGATCTATCCTTTCCCGAAATTTAAAGAATTTGGAGAAGTGGAAGATTTGGAAATATCGGTGAATGGCAGGAAAATGGATTATCTTCCTAAAGAATTGAAATTTAAGGAACAAGTTACCCTGGAGATGTTTTTTAACGGATACGGCGAATGCAATTTGAAAATCAGATTTGTACAGAAACCAACAGCAAATCATTATAAATATATTTTAAAGACAACCAGATCGTGGAAGAAACCGCTGTTGTCCTCGATTATCAACCTGCATGTTGCCGAAGGTTTTGTTTTGAATGAATGCAATTACGAACTTAATAAAATGGATGCAGAGAAAGCCGGATTCTCTTCCTTTCAACTTCATGAGAAAGATTTCTATCCTGATGAAGATTTTGAGTTTAGTTGGAACGAAAAGTGAGAACAAATATGAATCAAATTACGACATTTCGTCGCGCCACTTTGAACGACATCGACATCCTGATCGATTACCGTATCAAATTCCTGAAAGAAATAGGACAGAAGTCCACGCCCGAAGCTGAAGCAGCTTTGCGGATCAATTTACAGAAATATTTAAAGAAAAGCTTCAAAGCAAAAACTTATATAGTCTGGATCGCTGAAATCGAAAATAAACCGGTAGGATTTGGTGGAATGGTCATCCGTTCTCAACCGGGGAATTTCCAGGTTCCCAATGGTAAGATCGGTTATATCCTGAATATGTACACAGTTCCGAAGTTTCGCAAAAACGGCATTGGAAACGACATCATCAAGCTGTTTCTGAACGATGCAAAGGAATTGAAACTGGATCGAGTCGATCTGCATGCCACAGAAATGGGTGAGCCGCTATACAGAAAATTCGGTTTCGCAGAATCGGACTACAAATTTCTGGAATTGCCGTTAAAATAGATGTAAATTTCTTTTGAAACAGGGGTTTCGGATTCATAAGCATTCCCAAAGAGGGCTTTGGGAACGAGAGAGAAAAAGAGGGCTTTGGGAACGAGGAATAAAATTGATTTATAGAGATTTATTATAGCAACGAACAAAACGAACAAAAAAGTACTTTGCTCATTCATATAAATAAAAGAAGGATGCTGTCTTTCTGAGGTTTCTAAAAATTTTCGCAGAAAATTCTCTTACTGCGGCATCTGTAGCTTTACTCGCGAAGAATCTCCTGAAAGATCTTTCAGCTTTACTTCATCTGCAAAACAGGGATTTTGTGAAATTCTGCATTCCCAAAGAGGGCTTTGGGAACGAGATGAAAACACATTACACGAGTCGAGTTTTTGTGGAACCCAACTCGGGTGAGTTAAGTTATTTTTGTGCTTTTTGTGGCTATTTTTATTCCACCCAGATTGGATTTGTGAAAGCTGTTCCACCATTTTTGGTGTTCAAATTCATTCGCACATAACTTTTTGCGGGTAAGTTGAATGTAAATTTAGATTGAGGATGGTTGATTCTGGTTTCATTGAGTTCATTTAATGAGCCGATAAAAATATTGATTTCAGTGATCTCACCAAATTCAATAGTTGTTGCAGATTCAAAAAGAAGTTCATAACTTCCGGATATGATAGTCGATCCAATCGGAAAAGATACATTATCTTTCTTCAAACAGAAATTTAAAAACGGTCCATTGCTGACGATCATATTTCCCGATTTGATGCCTGGGATTGGATCATTTTTTTCGAAACAGAAAGCTGTGAAGAATTTTCCAAATGTCTGTTTCTGAGAACTGAATAATTTCCAGAACGGACTCTTAATTTGACGCATCACATTGAAGTTGCCGTGAGCATCATTGCCGGCAATGAGAAAGAATTTGTATCCCAGCTGCAACATCGATTTCCACATTTCAATGGAATAAATCAAATCAACAGGATCAGTTGAGTTTATACCTTGCAGGAAGTGTATTCCGGACGTTTCCATATCAGATTCATCCCATTCTCCCCGACGCAAAGTAAGTCTCTGCAGGAATGGAACTTCTTCGAAAGGATGAGCAGCAATGAAGAGATTTTCTTTAGTATGTTTTTCTTTGATTTCTGTAATATTATGCTGCGGTTTGTTCCTGAACCAGCGTTCGGCGCTGTCACCGCTTCCTTCGATGAATTCGGGATGATTGATCGCCAGCAGGTGAATATTTTTTCCTTCAGAATTTCCAATGGAAATTTCTTCTCCGTGAATCACCCGAAAATCTGATTCGTCTGCTTCTTTGCAGCTTTTCAGCATTCTTTTCCAAATGGGAAGATCAGGATCATTTCTGGTGCAGTCATCCTCGCAATCATCCAGATCGTAAGAATGATCGGTGACAAAAAACCACTTCAATCCCATCGCTTTTGCCATGATCTTGGTAGAATCGATATCTGCTCCAAATTCAACTTGATCGGAAGTGTGAATGCTGTGATAATGAGGTTCACCTGGAAACCAGTTTTTGGAAAAGGGTAGTTTCTTCTCAGCAAAATAACAGCGGAACGGCTGCTTTTTCAGATGTGGATAATTGTCATTGATGGCGATCTTAATTTTGTTTTTCATCTGATAATTTATTTTTACATTTATTTCTAATATCTGTTCTGTTTCAAATTCATTCAATTCAACTTCCAGAATCTGAGAAAAATATTTATCTGATATTTTTTTATCGATTTGAAAAGAGTATTTCGTCTTATTTTTCTTTCCGCTGATTTGAATTTCGATTTCCTTTAAAAAAATGGGGAAGAGATGCGCATCTTTTACGATGATCAAAACCGGCAACATCGTCGTAATCTCTTTTAGGCAGCGGTTCGGAACATCGGCGATGATCTCCGGTTCTCTGCGAAAATAACGCGGATAAAGGTATTTCAGATGATAATGGATTTCCGCATAACCGATAAAAAGAGGAAATGTAAATTCGGATAGATTATTAAAAGGTAGCATGAATGAGTAAGTCACGCTGAAACGTTCAAAATAAGTGGGAGTTGTGGATTATCTGCCCCACCCTGCCCTCCCCTGAGGAGAGGGTGAAAAGCATTAAAATCTTGTATGTACATTTCCTTCTCCTTTGGAGAAGATGTCCCGAAAGCTTTCGGGACGGATGAGGCAAAATTATAAAATTATCTATCTTATTATTTATCATAAAGTTAAACTAATTTCTCTTTGAAATGTAAAAAAACCTTCCAGGTTTTGACCTGGAAGGTTTGAAAATATTTCTTTCAAAATTTTATGGTAACCAGTTTGGGTCAAAAGTATTTTGGGAAACTTTATCACTTCCCACACCCCAGGGTCCGTTCGGTAGATAATAATAGAAAGCAGCGCCTTCTTTTCCGAAGTTTTTATTTGTGGTCGCCACCACAGTGCTGTCCGTCACAGAATAATCAAAATAGAAAACGTCGGCAATTTTTTCCAGTTTTCCCTGAATATTGAGTAGGTCATCACCGTTATTTCCATCTCCTTTGTCCATAATTAAAACATTGTGTTCGAAGATATAAAAACCGTTTGCCGGATCTTCCATGAAAGCGATATCAGCCCGGGCAATAATCTGAACGTTCTTAACTGCTTCCTTCATTTTTTCTTGAATGATACGATCATTGCGCAGCGGAATGATCAAAGTGAAAACGATGCCCACGATCATGATGATCATCAAAAGTTCGATCAAAGAGAATTTACTCTTTTTCTCAACCGTTTTATTTTCTGTCATTTTTCCTCCCAAAATCTACTGGCAAAGAATCTGACCTCGACACCTCTTGTCAAATTTTTTTTAAAATCTTTAATAACCTCTGAAAATCCTTTACAACTAAAACCTCAAAAAATTTGTTTACCTATTAATTATTAATGGTTTTCATATACACTGATTATGAAAACTTATTAAGGAAATTCATTTATGAAAAAGTATTTGTTTTTTTTGTGTTTCATTTTTGCTTTTCAGTTTGTGAATGCAGCTAAGATCGATCTGAACACGGCCAGTTTGCAGGAGTTGAAAACCCTTCCCCTCACCAGTCAGCAAGCTCAGGATATCTATAATCACCGTTTTTACATAGATTATTTCAAGAGTATTTATGATCTGCGGGAAATCGACTCCATCGACCAGGCTACGCTGAACGAGCTTAAACCGTTGGTTTCTGTTTCACATTATCAGATTGAAGATGAAGCCGCCCTGCGTCGGGACGAGATCTATTATCTGATCGAACAGCTTGGCAGCAATGAAGGTTTGCAGGAAGGCATGAGCGATGTCTGGGAAGATTATTTGATGACACCGCGCAATATCAATAAAATGCCCTTTTCCGATATTCTTAATCTTCCTAATACTTCTGCCATCGATGTGGCTGCCATCCTGCAGAGAAGGGCGAATGGCGATACATTGACTAATTATCGTGATCTGCGCTTTTCTCCGGGTATTTCCTATTATGGCGCCAGGAATATTCAACATTACGTTTATTACGAAGAACCACCCATTTCAAATCGTGTTTTCGTGGATTATCAGATGAAATATTCTGATGCGCCCTACACAGATGAAGTTATGGATATGTATAAAGAATCGATGTTGATTTCATATGAAAAGAGACAATCATATTGGGGATATTTCAACATGCAATCCAACCGATCGGCTGTGATGAATAAATTCCGCATTCGCTTTATGAACGAGTGGAAGGCTGGAATTTTGACTAATTCGGTGAAAGGCAATGAGAGTTTTTTACTGGATAAGAATGATAAACTGGCTGCTGATGTCAAATATTATCTTGGTTATGAAAAAGAATTCGATCTTTTCGGAAAGAATTTTCTAAAAATCTATGCCGGCAATTATCGAGCTACTTTCGGGGAAGGATTAATCATGGAAAATACCGATTCTTTCAGTCCCCGCCAAACTGGCTACGGCTTCAATAAAAGAATTATAGGCATTATCGGTGACCTTTCCAGAACTCAGGAATATTCTCTGCGTGGGGCAGCGATCGATTGGAAACGGAATGATTTGAATGCAGTTCTCTTCCTTTCCAATGACAAAAAAGATGCCGTGATTTACGACAGCAACAGTAATGGAGTATTGGACAAAGACGATTATGCTCTGTGCTACATTACTACAACTAGTAATTTCAGCAATGATGAACTGGAAGACGCGGAAACTTTTTATAATAGCTATGGAATGGATATCAGCATCGCTCCACGAAAAGATGCTGTGGAAGAAAACCTGATCGGCGGTCACTTGGAATATTCTCCTTTTATTGGAACGCACATCGGTTTCACAGGCTACGAAGCAACTTATGATCGTGATTTTGTAGTTCCCGATTCTTTACAGGAATTGCAGAATATCCTGATTTCTGACCCGGTAGTTGCAGATCAAAAATGGAAAATGGCGGATGCTGAGATCACAAATATGTATTCCACCAAAACAGCTGATTATGATCGAAATTACCGCCGCGTTTACGGTTTCGATTGGCTCACGACTCTGAACAATACTTCCTTCCAGGGTGAATATGCCGAAATGGAAGTGGATGGAAAACCCTTCAAACTCGGTGATGATCCCAAGGCAATCATCGTCAGTTCCTACACCCAATTTGAAAATCTCAATTTCCTGACGATGTTCCGGCAGTATGATCTGGGATTTGATAACCCTTACCAGCGCAGTTTCAGCGAAAGCGAAAGATACGACGATACTGTTTTTAATAATCTGACCTACGGACTGCGAAACACTTTACTCACTGATCTTTACTTGAATTCTGCTCAACCTTCGGCAGAACGTGGTTTCTATTTTGAAACGCGTTATCAGTTTCACCGTATGTTCACCATCACCAAAGCCTATCTCGATCTATGGGAACGTTTGTCGGACGGAAGGCGTGGACTGCGTTTTCAAGGAACATTGGAATTCAAACCGATCCATCAGCTAAGATTTAGAATACGGCATAAAGTTCAAATCAAGCGTTATGATGAAGATCTATATAGAGGAAAATCGCAAGCTGATGAAACAGAATTGCAGATGATCACTTATTTATCCAATTTCGATCGGATTTCCATGGGGATCATTTATGCTAAAGTATTGCAACCACCATACCTTTCAATTCTATCCAATCCTGCTTTTGCCGGTGATCCTGATATGGCTCAAGCTATTACTACTACCGATGGCGATATGATCTATGTTGATTATACTCATAATTTCAATGAGAATTTGAGAGTGGAAGGTTCAATGGCTTACTGGAAAGCTTACGGCGCATCTTTCTGGGATTTTGAAGATGTTGAACTCGACTTTGAACAAACCGACCGCGGTTTTAAATCCTGGTTCACATTCAGCAGCCGCATTTCAAACAATTTATACATTTCTTTCAAGTATAAATATAAACAATTTCTCACCCGTCAGCTTGAATACAGAGATTACAACGCAATTCCTGCCTCAGGTGAATGGTATTTTGAAAGAGTGGAACATAAAGAAAACATAATCCGATTGCAATTGGATTGGAAATTTTAAATTCGGGGGATAAATGAAGAAAATAATTTTATTAGTTTTAGCAATAACCGTTTCAAGTCTGGTTTATTCTTATTCCATATTGGAAAGTCAAACGGGAAATTATGTATTGAATTTGGATGCGCGAACATCGGCGATGGGAAGCGCGGGTGTAGCCAACGGCATGCATCTTTTCGACAGCTTTTTAAATCCGGCTAATCTGGGTTTACTGCCGGACAGAATCGGTGCACAAGTCGGAATGAGCGTAGTGCAGGATTCAGATAATCGAACATTGCCGATGTACAACTCTTTCGATGCTTATTCCGGTGATGCAACCTACGCAAGCAATTTGAACTATTTCAACGATTATTCTGCCGGAGCTTATTATCGCTACGGATTTGATAAATGCACTGTTTCAGCTGCATTGGCTTATCGTCCCTTCATCAGTTTTGATGCTGATTATTTTGAAGATGTGAGGAATAATTATAACTCAAATAATAATTCGTATCCTCAAACAATTGCTAAAAATTATATAAAAAGCAAAGGTAATATCGAGGCAATATCTTTTTTGGCTGCTTTCAAATATGAAGAAATTGCCACAATCGGTTTGGAAGTTTCTTCTCTTTCCGGAGATTCCAAGTGGGAACGCAGGATCAACTGGAGTGACTGGTCAATTGCAAAGATGCAATCAACCCCGTATAGCCTGGTAGATTCTGATAGCACATTAAACCGGGACTTCAGTGGTATGATGTTCAAGATCGGATTAACGGGAAAGATTAACGAGCGTCTACAGGTCGGACTAAGTTACCAACCCCAAATAGAATTTGACTTAAGCGGAAGCATTAATGACAGTATAGATGTAGAAGATGCGGTTTATATGTATTATTCAAAGTTGGATACTTTGGGAATGGTCGTTCACACCGATTCCATCATGTATTCCGAATATATTTCACCTTCCAGAATGCGTTTCGGTGTTTCCTACACTCCCCAGAATATCATGAAAACTTATTTCAATGCCGATGTGGAATACGTTTCCTGGTCGGAACAGAACGAGCTCTTTGATGATCAATATAATTTTTATGTAGGTGTTGAGCATGTTCTACCAAATAACATTCCCATCAGGCTGGGATTCAACTACACCACTTCCTACTCAACTCACGAAATTAAATATAATGGCAAGACGATTGCTTTTGCCGATAAAATTACGATGCCTTCCTTCTCAGCCGGAACAGGATTCAACCTGCTTTCCAAATTTACTGTAGATATAAGTTTAGAATATGCCAATCGTCAATATGAAGCTCTCGATCTCTTTATGGATAATTTTTATTGGCGCGACAGTGATTATCAATATCTATGGGCAAATCCTTCTTATATAATTGCAAGTGGTGGTATTCCTGACAGAACCTGGGAAAATCCTGATACTGTAAAAGAAACTTTGCTTCAATTGAAAACGTCGATAACTTATAAATGGTAATTTGAAATTTGAATGGATGGCATAATGAAATATAAAATAATCGTTTTGCTCATTTTATTGAGCGAAATGCTGCTGGCAGAAGATCTTCTACTGGATGTGATGTTCACAAATGATATTCATGGTGGTATAGATCGCTATTCTGCCACATTCATGAATCCCGAATTCCCGCCAATGCTGGGTGGCGGAGGCGTGGCAGCTTCCTATATAAATAGCGTTCGCAAGATGTCTTCCGATACGCGGGATCAGCTTCTCATCGATGCCGGGGATTTTTTCCAGGGACATCCGGTGGGAACGATGACCAAAGGGAAGGCTATTATAGCTTATTTTAACATGATCGGCTATGATCTTTCGGTTATTGGAAATCATGAATACGACATCGGCGAAGATGATCTGAAAGAAACCTTGAAAGATGCTGAATTTCCGGTTCTTTCCTGTAACATCGTTAAGAAAGGGACCAACCAGTTAGTTGATTATGTAACACCTTATGTCATTGTCGAAAAGCTTGGCATCAGGATCGGTATAATCGGAGTAACCACCACCGACACCGAGCAAATGAGTTTTCCGGCTAATATTGCCAACGTTGATTTTCTACCCGCTAAATCAGCAGTAGAAAAATATGTGAAGATTCTAAGAGAAGATGAAAAAGTCGATCTTTTGATCGTGGTGGGTCACATGGGTTTGCCCTATGAGCCGGAACCGGCTTACGAGTACAGGTATGAAAGCGGTAAAGCTCAAGAAGAACGCCGCTGGGGTTATGATGCACAGGAAATTGCCCACGAAGTGGAAGGGATCGATGTTTTCTTCGGTGGTCACATGCACAAAGGTTTTGCAGAACCATGGGAAGATCCTGATACGCATACACTGGTTTTTCAGGGTTATGCTTACGGCAGTAATATCGGGCATGTCATTTTGAAAATTGATAAAGAGACAAAAACATTATCAGGTTATGAAGAGCCGGCAATTCGAGAAGGAGTGCTGGTTACACTTTTTGAAGATGAATTTCTGCCGGAACCGGGTATTGCTGATTCAATTTTGGCGATGCAGCAAAGAGCCGAAGTTGGCATGGATGAAGTGATCGGTGAAGCTGCAATCTATCTTTCACGATCCGGAAGCGGCACGCAAAACCTGATCGGAAACCTGGTTTGCGAAGCAATGCTCGATTATGCTGAAGCAGATTTTGCCTTCCTGAACCTGGGTGGGATCAGAGCCGACATCAATGCCGGTCCTGTCACATATCGGGATGTGTTTGATGTGATGCCGTTCGATAACCAGGTGGTGATGATGGAAGTGGATGGAAAATTCCTGAAAGACATCATCGAAATGCGAGTTTCGGGCAGCCGGCATGGTTTGCGGGTAGCCGGAGTGGAAGTTGTAATTAATCGTAACAGGGAGAATTATGATAGAGTTACCAGCCTGCTGATCGGTGGAAAACCGTGGCAGGCAGATAAAATTTACAAAGTTGTAACCACAGATTTTCTCTTGCAGGGAAATGCCGGACTGGCTATGCTTACAAAGATTCCGGAAGATAAAATTACTCGTTACGAACAAGACTTGAGAGAAGCAATTGTGGAATATATCAGGAAGCAATCTCCGGTTGAAATAAAAATAGATAACCGTTGGAAGGATGATGATAAAAGCTCCAAAACACCGGAACTGATGCGGGAACTCGAAAAATCACAATAAGTTAATTTGATACTTGAAAATTTATTTATTGACTAAAGCGGGAAAGTAAATTTTTTGTGAATCAGATGTTAAGCGGATTTAAATCATAGCTTTTTAGTGAAAACAGGTACGTAGAAATATATATTTCGGGCAGGAACGTAGTAAACAGGGACAAATATGTTCCCTTACGAGGAGTAAAGTTTTGAATGAAATTGGCAGATTAGACAGCGATGATCGTATTGCATTGAATTTAGAGCTGGAAGAAATCTTAAAATTAATTGATAAAAATAAGATAAAACCAGCAGAAAAAAGGCTTGTTAAAATTGCGAAAACACCTAACTATTTTGTCCGCGAATATATTGGCCGCTACCTTTCCAAACATGAAAATCCTGCACGAATTGAGAAAATGGCTGAACAGATGTTGGAGCATAAAATCTATGGAGTGCGGGCTACAGCGCTGTTTTTCCTTTATAATAGCCACTATGAAGAGCCTGAGCAACTCTACAAATACATAGAGCGGACTTACGATAGTGTGCCCTGGGAAGTTGAGAGTATCATCAATGATCTTTGGAAACGATATCCCGCGATGATGAAGGAAAACATGAGATCCTGGATCGACTCGGAAAATTCTCAAAGGCGATCATTATCATTTCATGGAATGGAAAGCATTGCCCAGGATGACCCGGTTTACATCATGAATTATATTGGAAAAGCTATCGATGACGATACGATAGCAGTTCAAAAGAAAATTACCCATATTTTAACTCAAGTAGCCAAAAGCAATCCGATTATTGTATTTCCATATATTCGCGAATGGCTGGCAGAAGCAGATGAAACCAGAATCAAAACGATCTGGATATCCATGAAAAAAATGGCTAATATAGTTGTTCAAAAGAAAAAGTATGATAACCGGGAAGAATTTGTCATTCTCACTGAACAAACCATCGAAGATTGGAAAAATGATGAAAATGAAAATGTCGCAGAAATGGGAAAACGGCTGCAAAGGATCATCGTCAAGTATTCCAACCGCTATTAGATAAATATTCGAATGAAGAAGAACCTGCTGATCAAAATCCTGGTCTTGATTATCGCAATTCTGTTATGGATACAGCAGATTTTGCTGAGACCTCACGAAATAGAATTCCAAGTACCGATCAAACTGCTTAATATTCCTAACGACCTTGCTCTGCAACAAATTGAACTTCCTACCATTACTGTAATTATTCAAGCAAAAGGCTATGACCTGCTCTCTGCTAAAATTTCAAATGTTGCTTTCGAAATCAACGCTTCACACTATCAATACGGAGATAATCAGATCAAACTCTCGGTACGGGATTTAGCCTATAATAAAAGAGCCCAACTGGAAGTGATCGAGATAGATTTGAATGAAGCTATCTACGTTCATCTTGATATACTGGTTGAGAAGCAAAAACCGATCGAAATTGAATATGCTTCTTCCAAGGATGAAGAATTTTTTATTGAAAATAAAATAACCAATTCCCAGCAGCGGGTTGGCATCAAAGGTCCATTATCTCTGCTGGATGAGATAAAAACGATCAAAACCGAACCAATTTCACAAAGAATGATGGTTGACAGCAAGATTTCCGCTGAACTCGTGATTCCCAATGCCAACGTTCAATTATTGAAGGATAAGGTTATTCTGGATGTAACTCATACGATAATCATCAACCGAACGATCTCCTTGATTCCTATCAAATTCCCTGAAACAGCAAATATAACCATCATTCCCCAAAAAGTATCTGTGATGATTCGAGGCCCGGAAGAGCTGGTGGAAAAGATGAATTTGAATTCCATTAATGCCAACCTTGAATTCGACAAAATTCGTAAAGGATTTACCGGAGTTACATTTGAATTACCTTCCGGTGTGAAGATCGTAGAATTCACTCCCAAGAGAATTCAAGTTATTGAGAATGAATAAAATCCTGGCTTTTGAAACTTCCTGCGACGATACTTCGGTAGCTGTGATCGACACAAATTATAAAGTTCATGCGAACCTGATATCCTCCCAAACTACTCATGCAGATTTTGGCGGAGTAGTCCCGGAACTCGCTTCACGACTGCATCTGAAAAATATTATGAAAATAACGAAAGCTGCCATGATCAAAGCTGAAGTTGATTTTGACGATATTACTGCGGTTGCTGTCTCGGTTAATCCCGGTTTGATCGGAGCGCTTCTGGTCGGTGTGTCGTTTGCAAAAAGTTTGGCTTACAGTTTAGGGAAACCTCTAATTGCTGTAAATCATATGCTGGGTCATATTTATGCCAATAAAATTGAAAATCCGGATTTGGAACCGCCCTATCTGGCGCTGGTTGTTTCCGGCGGCCATACTGAACTGGTTGATTTCAAATCTTATGATGTTTTTAAGATTGTCGGTAGAACCCGTGATGATGCTTCGGGAGAAGCTTTCGATAAAGTAGCAAAATTGCTCGATCTCGGTTATCCCGGTGGTCCGATCATTGACCGAATAGCCAAGAATGGTGATCCTGAATTTGTTGATTTTCCCAGAGCGATGAACAGGAAAGATGTTTACGATTTCAGTTTCAGTGGTTTCAAAACAGCTGTCAGGAACTATCTGGAATCTCATTCACCAGATTATATTCAGGAACACATTGCCGATATCACGGCATCTGTTCAGAAAGCGATCATCGACAGCCTGGTTAGCAAAACTATCAATTATGCCAGAAAATCAGGAACAAAGAATATCATCGTGGCTGGTGGAGTATCTGCTAATAGCTTATTACGCAGTGAAATGCAATCCAAAGTGAAGAAAATGGGAGCAAAAGTTTTTTTCCCTGCATTGGAATATTGTATGGATAATGCGGCTATGATCGGTGCGGCTGCAGTTCAAAAGCTTGAGCGAAAAGAATTTGCCGATCTATCTTTGAATGCTTTTTCAACTAAAGGCGTCAGATTTATTTAGAAACTTCTCGTTCCTAAGTTTGTCTTGGGAACAAAGCTAATTCGGATATTCCTGAAAGAGTTCTTCTACAATCATCACAACATCTCTGACATATCCGCAGCATTTTTCGTGTGCCTGTCTTTCTTTGGTTGGAGTGCTTCTATCATCCAATCTTAACTTTCTACAGATCAGTGAGTTATATTTGCATTCAAAAGATTGAAACAATTCCTTAATAATTTCGTAAGTTTTCTCTTTGGCAACAGTATCCTCAGGTACAACTCGTCCGTATTTCAAACCAATCACCATCAAGGCTCCGGTGATCGCTCCGCAGGTTTCTCCGCTTCCAGCCATTCCACCACCGAAGGCTGAACTCAGTCTCATCGCTGTTTGGTGGGAAAGCTCAAATTCTTTGGCAAAAGCTCCCAAAACAGCCTGAGAGCAGGAAAATCCGTTATCAAATAAAACCACAGCATGTTTCGATTTTTCCATCTCATCCTCATTATTTTTACAATATTTTATAAGCCTTTTTCACAATTCATAACTTATTGTAATAAAATAAGTTAAAATCTTAAAAGTCATCTTGACTACCTCCTGATCGAAAATTAGAAGCTAACTTCTTCTAAATCATTGAAATAGATTAAGAGCTAATCTTGTATTTTAACACTCTCGATATCCACCTCATCCCAGCCTTCTTGAGATCGTTTGTTTCACAAGCCGACTCATACCTATCGAGGAGAAGGAGAAAAGCGGACTTCCTGTCCTCTCAGGAGAGGATTGAGGTGAGGCAAAAACACTCTATTAAGCAGAACTCATTTACAATATCTTATACGAACGAAATCTTCTTTTTGTGAGAATTGAGTCAATGATTTAACAAAAAAACTGGCAAATGCAATGCAGATAAATTCAACTTGACCGGAAATGTAGTTAAATTTTCTCTGCTCATGTGCTGGGGTGGCTCAGTTGGTAGAGCAACTGATTCGTAATCAGTAGATCGGGGGTTCGAGTCCCCCTTCCAGCACCATTGATATTTACCTTCTATGATTTGAATTTTTTAGGAAGTGATTTTGTGGATAAGAAATATAAATGTTTTGCGCTATTTTCAGGTGGCTTGGACAGCATGTTAGCAGTTGTTTTCATGCGCAAGTTGGGTTACGAAGTTCAGCCGATCTTTTTTGAAACCCCTTTTTTCTCTTCGAAGAATGCGGTAAAAGCTGCTGAACATATCGGATTTAAACTTCTGGTTCACGATGTAACTACTGATCATTTGAAAATGATGAAAAATCCCCGTTACGGTTTCGGCAAGAACATGAATCCCTGCATAGATTGTCATGGACTGATGTTCAGAGAAGCCGGCAGATTAATGGAAGAACATAATGTCGATTTCCTGATCTCGGGAGAAGTACTGGGTCAACGACCGATGAGCCAGCGCAAAGATGCTTTGAATGCTGTGGGAAAACTAAGCGAAGTTAAAGACCTGCTGGTTCGTCCTCTTTCCCAAAAGCTTATAACAGATACTTTGCCTATCCGCGAAGGCTGGGTGAAGAAGGATGAAATGCTGGATATTCAGGGACGGGGAAGACATCGACAGATGGAAATGGCGAAAGAATATGGCATCACAGAATACCAGAATCCCGGCGGCGGTTGTCTGCTGACTGATATCGGTTATTCCCGTAAATTGAAAGATCTGATTCAGCACGATTTACTGGACCTGAAATATTTGAATTTTCTGAAAGTCGGAAGACATTTTCGATTGAATGAAAATATGAAAATGATCATTGGCAGAAATAATGATGATAATGAATTTCTGGGAAAATTATGTACTGATGAAATCGTCTTTCAAACGGCTGATTTTCCCGGTCCTTTGGGCGTTGTGCAATCAAGGTGGGATTTAAAAACGGAAGAAATCGAAATGGCTGCATCGCTGGTGCTGCGTTACAACAGCAAGATCAAAGAACAAGGAAAAGTAAATTACGGTTTGAATTTCAGTTTGGAAAATCAAATCGAAACTGTGAAAATGAAACCCAAAGATGTGGAGAAATTGTTAATATGATGAACTGAATAAACCTTCGCAGCGGTCATCGAACCTTGCGAATGGTTGGCGAATAAACTGTCATTGCGAGGATTCTGCCAGAGAAACTCTCACGTAGCAATCTCTGCTATTTATAAAGATTGCTTCGATTGACGCCGCAGAAAGAGAACTCGCAAAGACAGAAAATTAGACAAGAAATTTTAATTGAGATTCTTCGTAAAAGAATGAGGGAGTATATCTCAGAATGACAAAGCATAAAGAGGAAAAATGCGAATATCCATGTTTGACAGGAAACACACAGGCGGATGATTAAAATAAAATGAAGAGAGATTTAAGATTTATGATTGAAGATTTGAGATTTTCAACCCCCTGTATCCCTCTTGACAGGGGGAAGAATAAAGAAAAAAAGAATTGCAAGATTCCAAAATTCTTCCCTGTAAAGGGGAGATGCCGATAGGCAGAGGGGTTTAATCATATGAAATATAAAATATTCAATATATTACCGGAATTCGGGACGAATACCTACCTGGTATGGGATGAAATTAGCAAAGAAGCCATGATTATTGATCCGGCCAATCAATCGAGAGTGCTTCTTGAGGCAATCAAAGGTTTGAACCTGAAATACATCGTCAACACACACGGACACGGCGATCACATCGGTGGAAATGGCTTTTTGAAAGAAAACACTCAAGCTCAGCTTGCCATTCACGAGCTCGATGCACCCATGTTGACCGATCCCAATAAAAATCTGAGTATTCACTGGGGAGCAAATTTAATTTGCCCGGAAGCCGATATTAAATTGAAGGGTGGCGATTTCCTGAAACTTGGAGAGAATAAAATCAAAGTGATTCACACTCCGGGGCATTCACGCGGTGGAATCTGCCTTTTGATTGACGATCTCCTTTTCTGCGGAGACACACTTTTTGCGGAAAGCATCGGCCGCACCGATCTGCCGGGAGGAGATTATACAACTTTGATCAGATCGATCAGGGAAAAGTTGTTTGTATTGAGTGATAATATTACGGCATTTCCCGGACACGGTCCCGCAACGAAAATTGGTTATGAAAAAGTGAGTAATCCATTTGCGGGGATGAGGGTGGAAAGATAGAGTAGTAAGAAACAAAGGAATAAAGACGCTTGT
>JAUSOT010000280.1 GCA_030656075.1 Candidatus Cloacimonadales bacterium | reverse complement strand
CGAAGAAATCGAAGGAAGGGAAAACTCATTTTCTGTTTTCTCTTCTTTCGAATTTATTTGTAACAGTCTCAGGGGACATTTGGCACTAATGTAAATAAGCAAAATTACCAAATAAAAAAGCCGCCGAAACATGGCGGCTTTTTTTATTGCTTTACAAGATTGGTCTGCAATTTGCATTTTCGTTCAGGAATAAATAATAGAATAATGTACGACGACGGTTACGTCGTCGCACAGAAAAAGTTGGAGATATTATGAAGAAATTAGTTTTTACATTTCTACTGCTGCTGGGAATTTCTATGGGATTTGCTCAGAATTTTGAGGGATTTGAAAATGGAAATTTCCTTTCCCATAACTGGCATTTCAGCGGTTCGGAAGATTGGTTCATAACCTTTGATGATTCTTTTGAAGGCGTTTATAGTGTCAAGTCCGGAGTGATTGCAAACAGTCAATACTCCAACCTTTATATTTCCATGGAAGTGGTTGCCAACAGTGACATAAGTTTCTACTGGAAAGTGAGTAGCCAGCAGTATGCTGATTCTCTGAAATTTTATGTAGATGATGTTGAAATAATAGGAATTAGCGGCAGCGTGGACTGGACACAGCTTACTTATAATGTGTCTCCCGGATATCACACTTTTGCCTGGAAATATGAAAAGAATCAATTAACAGCTTCCGGCTTGGATGCAGGTTGGATCGATAATATCACCTTTCCGCAAACAACAACTTTTACCGATGACCTGGCAGCAAAATCAATCCAGGGACCTTCAACCGTCTATCAGGGAAGTTCCAATATTTATAATGTAGTGATCAAAAATTATGGCAGCAGCACTCAGGATAATTACATTGTGAGATTATTCCGGGAAGGCGGTGAATTGCTGGATGAATTAGCCGTGAATGATCCTCTTGTTTCCGAAGCGGAATATACTCATCAACTCGTTTGGATCATTCCGCCAAATGAACCAAATGCCAGCACTTTCCTCTATGCAGAAGTTGAGCTGACCGGAGACGAAGACCTATCCAATAATATATCAGACAACTGGAATGCAAATATTTATGAGATTGGTTTAGCTCAGATTTATGTGGGAAGCGAAAACGAGGAAACAAACTGGTATCCCTTTAAAATGCACATGCATTACAGTCTGGCTGAAACGATTTATTTTCCGGGAGAAATTACCTATACCGGAATTATCCATGCTATAGGTTATCCAAAGCATTTCATCTCGAATGTGGTGAACACTCCTATCCGGGTATTTATCGATGAAGTTACTCAAAGTTCCCTGTTGAGCAATTGGATATCGGGAAGTACCATGAATGAAGTTTATAATGGAACTGTGGATATTGCACCGGGCTACGGCACGCTTGTCATTCCCTTCGATAACACCTATACTTATAATGGCGGTAATCTCTGTGTTTTGAATTTTCATCAGTATGATGGAAATGATTATAGTATTAATGATGCCTTTATGGAAACAATCAACACACCTCATAACGACAGAACTCGTGCCCTGGGCAGTCCCAATTCACTCTCACCAACATCACCTCCCGCGGACCAGGGATTTATATTCAGCCGCTTTCCCAATACAATTTTCTATATGGAAATTACCGGTCTCGGTGTTTTGGAAGGCAATGTTCATGACGATCAGGGAAATCTGCTGACTACTGCCGGTGTAACTGTTCAGCAGATATATTCATATACCGTCACGAACGGCTCCGGTTTTTATCGTTTTGGAAATATAATTCAAGGAACGTATAATGTGATCGCCAGTAAAAACGGTTATGAATCACAAACGCAAACCGGCATCATTGTTGCAGATCAAACAACTGTACTCGACTTTAATCTGAATCCGCTGCCCAAAGTTGAAGTTTCAGGTCAGGTGGTTGGCAGTGACGAACCGGAGATCGGGCTGGAAAATGCAGACATCTATTTCTTCGGTGAATTTGATTATCAAACCGTTACCGAAGCTAATGGGGATTTTGTGTTCCCAGCTGTTTATGCCAATGAAAATTACACTCTGGCGATTTCCCGCTATGGTTACGATACCATTTGGCAGGCAGTATCCGTTGGTTCGATTGATCTCGATCTCGGGACGATCGTTATGAACGAAACAGCTTTACCACCCTCCGATCTATACGCAGAACAAAATCTGACCGGAACCGAAGTAACGCTGACCTGGAATCCACAGAACTCATTCAACAGAGAATTTGAAGGCTGCGAAGTTTATAGATTCTATGAATTAAATAGTAATGATCCATCCAGTTGGACGACGATTTCTACATCTGTAATTGATACATTTTTCGTAGATACAGAGTGGATTTCTCTGCCGATATCGATCTATCAATATGCGTTAAAAGCTCTTTATTCAAACGGCATTGTCTCTGATACGATCTTTTCCAATATTGTGGAAAAGGCAACCGGAGCAAATAATAACATTCCGCTGATTAAAACCGCTTTGCAGAGTATTCATCCCAATCCATTCAATCCTCAAACTGCTATCAGTTACTTTCTGGCAGATGAAGCTGAGGTGGACATCTCTGTTTATAATGTGAAAGGACAACTGGTCGATATTATGGTGGAAGAAACTCAAGTTGGTGGAAATCATACTGTAGTCTGGAATGGAAAAGATACTAACAATAAGCAGCAATCATCGGGAATATATTTTGTGCAGATGCTGGCAAACCGGAAGAACATCGGTATCCGGAAGTGTATTTTATTGAAGTGATGAACTCACCCTGCTCTCCCTCTCTTTACCGCTTTGCTCAAAGCGAGGGAACATTAGATGCCGCTGAAGGTCGATTTAAATAATTTAAGCCTTCCAGGTATTGTTCTCCTGGAAGGTTTTTAAAGGGAAAAAATGCAAAAGATGAATCACTTGACATTAAATATATAAATAAATTATTAAGCTGTATATAGTTAAAAACCAAGGAGGTTAATTATGAAAAAGAAAATTACACTCACAACATTTTTAGTTGCCCTGTTTATATTGTGCCAATACACATTATTTGCACAGGACACCTGGGAACAAATCTTCCCAACCGGCGACATTCCTTCGGCAAGAGAAGGACACAGCACGGTTACCATTGACAGTTTAGTGTATTTGTTTGGAGGTCAGGATGACAGTAAATCTATTCTCAATAGTTTATCAGTATACGATACCGAAAATGTGAAATGGGATGTAGAAGAACCGGTAAACACTCCTCCGCCTGCCCGTTCGGGGCATAAAGCAATAGCGTACAACGGCAGGATGTATGTATTTTTCGGGATGGGAAGCGGTGGTGCTTTGAATGATGTGTGGGAGTACTATCCGCAAACCAAAGAGTGGACGCAGATCACTCCGGCAGGACAACAACCCGTAGCAAGATACGACCACAGCGCCACGCTAATGGGCAATATGGTATGGCTTTTTGGCGGACAAGACAATAATGGCGATGCTCTGTCAGATTTATGGGCTTACAATTTCTCTAATAATCAATGGGAACAATACCCAAGTATTCCGGGAAGTGGCATATATGGACATATCGCAGTAGAACATGATGGCAGTCTTTATATAATGGGCGGTTTTCGCAATGATCTATTAGACAATGCGATATATAAATTCTTTACCGGGAATAATAGCTGGTCAACTCAAAGCCCGCAAGGCAATTATCCCAATCCGTTTGCTTATGCTGGTATTACGCAGTTTGACTCAGAAGTATTTATTTTTGGCGGGCTGACCGGTTCAGGCACAACAGGGAACAGTTATCAGTGGGACATTACCACACACCAGTTTGTCCAGTTAGCCACAGGACCCGAAGTAGCTGCTGCCGGATCAGCAAAAATTCCTTACAATATTGAGAAGTCGGATTATCAGGAGCTTATTCTTTTTGGAGGCTCTTACGAAGGACTTTTAAATAACGATACCTGGATTTACACATCCGATATAGAACTCCTGGGAACTGATCCTATTATTATCCAACAAATGGATATCAATATTTATCCCAATCCGTTCAACCCTCAAACTGCCATCGGGTATTATCTGGCAGATAAGGCTGAAATTCAGATTTCGGTTTATAATGTAAAAGGGCAACTGGTGAATATTCTGGTTGAAGAAACACAGCCAGGTGGAAATCATACCGTTGTCTGGAATGGCAGAGATGATAACGATAAACAACAATCATCCGGGATTTACTTTGTACAAATGCTGGCGAACAGAAAGAACATCGGTATTCGGAAGTGCATTTTATTGAAGTAATGTAGATCGATCTGCCAGGTTGATGAAAAACAATTCAAAACCTTCTGTGATATATCTACATAGAAGGTTGACTATTGGGAGGAAATTATGATTCGCAAAAAAATTAATGATGCCAAAATGCTTACAAGTCTTGATGACAAACGCGAGCCGGATATTTTGTTTAGTTATTATGCTCATTATTTAGATCGCAAAAAAAACATTTCTGATATTCAGAAAGATAGTGAAGATATTGCTAAATTATCGGTAGATGATGTGCAAATAGATGTGATTGAGTTGATAGAGAGACCACTTTCTGAGTGGCCAAGTATAGTCGATATAGCGATTACCTTTGCACTTTTTCATTTTGCTTCAGGTTTTTTTAGTGAAATGGGAACAGATTTGTATAAAAATCTTAAAGAAAAAATAAAGCTCTTAGCGCCGAAAAAGAATGATAATCGAGGCAACATCATCGAAAGGGGAATTCATATTATTTTTCCATATATAACAAATGAGGAAAAGATAAATATTAAAATTGCATTAAGAATTTTTCAATTGGATCTGATTGGAAAAAATCCATTCACTATAGAAGCAATAAATTCTTTTATTGAATCAGATGTTTTAATGTTAAATCCTTCTGAAGTTCTTATTATGTCGATTGATGATAAGCCATATTGGAAGGTAGTTTACTATTACAATTCTGAGGGTAAATATATAAGTATGTAGTTTATAAATTTACATAAAATTGAAATTTATAAAGACTATTATTTCTACTATAATATAGCTAATCCTGTTCGTTATAACGATCAAGTTGGCCATTGTTCCCTACATCAATTTCGATCTTTTAATCAAATAATTCAGCAGAATCTCATCGAAAGGAGTTTCAGTGGTGATAGGATTGTATTCGATGAAGGATTCGTGGCATTTACGCTTCAGAAATTCCGAGTTTTCCTGATAGGCTTTTTGATAATCCTTTTTTATTTGCCAGGGATTGACGGTTATCTTCTCGCCGGTTTCCGAATCGATGAATTCGGTTTCGTTCTTGAAATCAAAGTTCAATTCCTGAGCATCCTGAATATGAAAAAGTATCACTTCGTGTTTCTGATGACGAAAATGCTGCAATCCCTGTAAGATTTTTTCAGGATCATCGATCATATCCGAGATCAGGATTATCAAGCCGCGTTTCTTGATGCGATCTGCCAGAGAATGCAGGATTTCCACCGTGTTGGTAGTGTCTTGAGGTTGCAGGTTGTAGAGCTCTTTGAAAAGCACCGAAAGATATGATCTCATAGAGCGGGGTGGAACGTAATTCGTGATCTTGTTAGTGTAGGAAAGCAATCCGACAGCATCTTGTTGCGAGATCATTAGATAAGCCAAGGCAGAGGCAAAAGCTTTAGCGAATTCCAGCTTGGAAATCTTTCCCGAAGAAAAGCCCATAGAAGCGCTGTGATCGACAATGATGTAGCTTTTCAGGTTAGTTTCCTCTTCATAGCGTTTGATGTAGTAGCGGTTGGTTTTGGCATACACTTTCCAGTCCACATTGCGGATTGCATCGCCGGGATTGTATTGCCGGTGATCGGAGAATTCTACGCTGAAACCATGATAGGGAGATTTGTGCAATCCGGTGATGAACCCTTCCACGATGAGCCGCGCTCGCAGATTGAATTTATCGAGCTGAGCGATGAACTCATCGGAAAGATATTTTTGCTTATTTTCTGGCATCTATTTTCCTTAATTTTATTGGTGGGAAGATGACAGAAAATAGGTGAGAGTGTCAAGAGAGAGTTTGGAGATTAAATTTTGGATTTTAGAATCTAACCTTGCGAAGTTCGGTACAAGCAAGATGTTCGAAAACCTTCGCAAGGTTTTATGTTTCAATTTTCACTCTCGTTCCAAACTCCGTTTGGAATGTACTGTCTTTTGAAACTCTGTTTCAATCTAATAATAAATTTTCTTCTGCTGGGTTAAACCATTGCGAAAGTCAGAAAAAAGCAAGATGTTCGAAAACCTTCGCAAGGTTTTATATTTCAATTTCCTCAGGATCACTTTCCATAGATATTACACGCCATTCCTGTTCTTTATGATCGAAATCGGCAATCTTCTCAATTGGTAGTTTTATGTATTTGCCTGTGGCTGTAACTGCAACCGAACCATCCGGTAGAATCAACTCTCCGGTGCCGAAAAAGAAGCGCTTGTTCTGCTCGGTTATTCTGCCCACAACTTTCAATTCCACATCGTAGGGAACAGGCTTTTTGAATTTAACATTCAACTCTACGGTAACGCCCCAAATCTCGTCATGCTCGATCATGATGGCGCGGCCGATCGTTTCATCCAGAATGGCGCTGGCAATGCCGCCGTGCAATCTACCGGGGTAGCTCTGATGCATTTCGCAGGGAGTGAAAGTGGCAACAAGTTCATTGTTTTCTAATTCATAAAAGCCGGCTTTGATGCCGAAATTGTTCTTCAGCCCGCAGACGAAACAGAGTTTGCTGTTCTGGTGTTTTTTTCGTACTTTGTGTTTCATATTATTTCTCACTTCACCAATTTTCTTTGGCAGTTCTTAACTCAAACTTCGCAATGAGTCAATTCCTGCTAATAAATTTTTAAACTTCAATCTTCAATTTCCTAAATTCTTCCCACAATTCTCTTGGAGATATTATCGGAATATTTTTATATGTTTTCAATATTAACAAATCGTTATCACCAGTTACAAGAAAGTCGATATTTGTTTTATCAATAATTCCAAGAATAGGATCATCATTGGGATCACGGCTAATTTGGTTTTCGAATTCTTTGTGTTCAGAAATTTCACATGATGATTTTAAAAAGTTTATGATTTCAATAGTTTTATCTTCTGCAATTTTGAACTTCTCAATTAGCGTTCGTTTCAATTCATCAAGAATAAATTCACTAATTACAATATCACAATTCTCAAGCGTATGCTCAAAAAGCGAATTACAAATTCCACGAGTAGCAAAGGCAGCAACTAAAACATTTGTGTCGAATAAAATTTTCATTTCATCATTTCAAATACATCTTCGTCGGTAAGAATTCCTTGAGCTTCTGCGAATGGTAAGACCATGTTTCGCAATTTTCTAAAGCGATAAATTGTCAGTGATTTTTTTAGTGATTCTCTCACGATTTCACTAACTGGTTTATCTACAGATTTACTAAATTCCTCCAAGTCTTTTCTCATCTCTTGAGGAATTCTTATAGTTATAGCTTGATTCATAACCACCTCCATGTAAGACAATGTAATACGAAAGAGAATGAAGTCAAATACTTTTTTCTTTTGTTTGCAGTTCTTAACTCAAGCTTTGCAATGAGTCAATTCCTGCATTTTCATTTTTTCAACCGTTCCAGAGGATAAAACCGTTCGGAAGGTTACAATCTTCTGTCTCCAATTTCTTCTCACTTAGCACTTTCAAGGTTTGATGATCCCGATCTTCTATAGCTCTGAAAGTATCAACTGCTGAGAAACCCTGGAAGAGACCTTTTCAGAGTTTAATCTTTCTTCTTTGTTCCTGCCATGATGGCAGCCGGGAAGAGCACCACATAGGCAATAATCAGGATGATGGGGGAGATGGTTTTGTCGCCCGTTCCCATAACGATATAGCCAGCGATAGTTGCCAGAATGGCAATGATCAGTAAAGTTGAATTGGTTTTATTAAATACGAATCTCATTTTATTTCTCCTAAAATTTTTCTAATAATTTCTGTGAAGCTTTCACCGCATCTTCATCATCATTAATTTGAATTGCCAGCTCAAGATATTTTCTTGCTAATTTGTTTTGCCCTAAATTCAGATAAATTGCACCAAGATGATAAGCGATTTCACTGTTTTGAATTTCTTTGGAAAGAGGAATATTCATCGCAGTCATGGCCTTTTGTGTATCACCGTCTTTAAAATATAACCAGGCAAGACTATCCCAGATCATCTCACTATCAGGAGCAAGTTTGACGGCTTTTTCCAAAAGCTGATGAGCTAAATCATAATTTTCGGTCATTTCATATTTGGCGATCATATAGCCCAGGGCATTCATCAAGTCAACGTTTTCGGGATAATCGTCCATACCGTTTTTAAGGATTTTAATCATATTCTGGCGAGAATCCAGTTTATCAGCCAGGATCGAATATCGCAGATAAGTGGAAACATTTGGTTCAGGATTTTCAGAAAATTCCAGCAGACAAAGTTCGAAAGCGAGCGAATCATGCCCGGTGTTGTAGAGCAAACTGGAAATGATCTCGTTGGAAGTATAATCAGGATCGGGAGCCAATTCGATGAGTTCTCTGGCTTTTTCGATATCGAGAGTATTTTGCAGGTAAATTGTCGCTGCCGGAAAAGCCAGCTTATTATTGATCAGGTAATCTTTGGAAACCAGTTCAATATATTTGATAGCCTGCTCTTTATTTTCTAACTGGGTGTAAAGAATAGAAAAGAGATAATTAACTGCATCCGTTTCTCCTGAAACTGTGCTGTAATCATTTAAAAGGGAAAATAACTTTTCTCTTTGAACGGTATTATTCTCAATATCATATTGAAACATCAAGCTGCGGATAACCGAAATATCATGGCATTTAACCAAATATTCTACCGATTTTTCATGATTGTCGGTATCGATGTACAGCTTGGCCAGGTAGGAATAAAATGACGGTTTCAGTTCAGCTGGTATATTATCGAATTGTTCAATTGTCAGTCCGGCTTCAATTCCGAGCTCATATTCATTCAAACTGATCGCCGAGAAAAAAAGATATTTCAGGATTTCTTCGCTTCCCACTTCGTAGCAGACTTCTTTATTTTGAATGACTTTTTCATACTGGTGCAAAGCAAAATATTTGCCGATCATGAAAGTGACGATTCCTTCCGAAATATACTTATCCTCATCAACTCGCTGCTGGATTTCTTCCAGGATTTTATCCTGTTTTCCGGCTTTTTCAAAAGCAGTAAGCAGTGGTTTGAGACTTGGTTCATCATCCCATCGTTCATAAGCTTTCAGCAGAATTTCTGTACCGCGGTCAGGATCGAGTTCTCCGAGCAAACTACCCAGCATAATAACTTCATCTCTGCTTTTCCAAGGAAGTTTTGCTGCTTTATCCAATAGCTTTTTATCGGCCGGCGGATAATATTCTTTTTGAAAAATGTAAAATAGCGTCAGGTTTTTCAGAGTGGGGTCGGTATCCACAACTATCTGATAATACAAATTTGCTTTCTCAAAATTTTCTGTCATGCGAAAAGCGTCTGCCAAAATCAGCAGCATCTTAACCGAATAAATTCCTTTCCCGTAATATTTCTCGCCCAGCTCGATAAGTTCCTGTTGATATTCCTGTTTGTAGTAGGAGCTGATCGCCAATGTTTCCAACAGTCGTTCTTTGATGTGAAGAGCGCCGGGATCGGCCAGAGCTGCGCGCTTGAAAAGCTTTATCGCAGCATCAAAATCATTGTTCTGATAGGCTGTTTCTCCCATGGTATAATAGCTGGTAGAAATGATGTTCGGCTGACTTTCCGGGATTTTCGGTTTATTCAAAGTATTTACACTGCAACCGGTTAGAATTGCTAATAGGGCAGCCCAATAGATATGTTTCATAAAACTATATTATTAATCCTTTTTCAAATTTCATGATTTATTGCCTCATCCGATCTGAACCACTCCAGAGTGGTCAGACCACCTTCTCCAAGGGAGAAGGGGAGAGTTCATTAACGATTAACCCTCTCCTTTGGGGAGGGTAGGGAGGGGCTGTTCATTTTCACAAAATCACTATTTTATAAACAAAACTTATCAATAACTACAAATCAAAACGTCATAAAATACAATAACGTTAAAGTTCTGTCACAGCCTTCCGTGTCTTGTCTGTTTTGCAAAAGATCGTAGAAGGAAATTTTCAGAACGAGATAATCGGTGAAATGTATATTCAGCGAAGCATTTAAAAAACCTACACCGAGCATTTCTACATTTTCGTCAGTTCCCTTGTTGTCGTTCCAGGCGGTGTCATATTCAGCACAGAGAACGATCATGTCTCCCAGCGATTTATCAGCTCCGGCAAAAAGATTTATACCTGCATCTTTGTCTTTATTTTCCAGGCTGTAATTTGCTCCGAGATGAAATCCCAGATTTCCCAGGAAGAAATAATTTTTACTGGCTGCCAGGTATGCACCTTTCGATTTGATGTCGTAACGTTTATCTTCCGGGTGATATTTTCCATGTCCCTGCGAATCGTAGCCGATCACCGCGGCAGGAAGCTGAGCAGTTTCATCCAGAAAACGGATTTTGCAGTTGAATTCAACTCTTTCGTGCCAGCGGGGATTTTTATTTCCGACGATTTCTTCGGCGCCATAATTCACACCGATCATGAAACGGGGAAATAATCCTACTTTTGTACCAAGAACCAAGCCATTATCTTTATAAAGTTTGGCGGAGATTTCAGCTTCTCCCTTTTGCAGGATGCCGGCAGTGGGAGAATCTATCAACGTATTCAATTCATAGGAAAAGGCATAACTACAAATCAAAATCAATATTGCAAAAACAGCTGACTTTTTCATCTTTACTCCTTATAAATTTATTTTGTCTTTCTGACGTTTCATTCACGTCGTTCTCAGGAAGAATCTCTGCTCCAAACCAGAAGAAAAGCTGTAAGATCATTCAAGAGATCCTTCGGAAGCAAAGCTATAAGACTCCTCAGGAAGACAATTTATTTTAAATATTTTCCTTCTATTCTTTCGGGGAACGATCACCTTTTCTTTCACACTCTACTTTGGGCTGGCTAGGGAGAGGCGAAACACTCTATTTCTTTCTAAAGTTGTTTCACAGAAAACGTTCTGCTGATCACTTCCATTTCGATCAAACCGTCCAGCTTATAACCTTCCGGGAAATAGATCGAATTATCGATCAGGTAGGCTGTCTTGCCGGCTTCATCCCAAAAAGCGAAGCTCCGGAAAGCTCCGCCGACGGCATATTTTTTATTCTGCCATCTGCCGGATAATTCCCAGCCTTTAAATCCATTGAGTTCATATCGTTCAAAACTGATATCTTTGTCAAAGAATTCATCTTCATCATAATATTTCCAGGCAAGTTCCGCCCGGATTTTCTTCAGCCAATCTTCATCAACTTCATTGCTTTCCATCTTCTCGGAATAAACGGAAATATATCTGTCCGGTTTATTGCGCAGCCTGGCCAGGAAGGAAATGAAATGATTCGCGGCATCCTGTTTATAAACCGCATAACTTTTGGGCAACTCCAAATTCCAGGAGAAATTATCAAAGGTTGCGGAAGAATAAGTCGGCGATTTATACACTTGCATTTTGATGCGGTCATACAAAATATTCTTGAATAATTCAAATGTTTTGTTGGACATATCAATGTTCAAATTTAAAAGATCTCTTTCGTTATCTGCTACCAGGAAGAGCACGAATTGATCTCTGGCCCAGACGTTATTCTGCGGATAAACTCCCACTGAATTGGCAGCAATTTCCTGCTCAACCTGAGCACCCATGATCTGTTTCACAAACTTTGCCACCGGTGCATCCGAGCTCAAATCTGCCAGGAAAAGCAAATTATTAAATTTGTAGAATTGCTCCATTTTGTCCATGGGAGTGCGTTTCACAGTGAAATATGTTTCATTTTCAGTAGTAAATTGAAAACGTTCCAAAGTATTGCGAATGTAATGTTCGGCATATTTCCAGACATTGTCATCGGCAAAAACGTAGATATCTTGTTTCTGCCCCCAGGACATCGGTTTATGGATGTCCACCGTGTGCTGCGAGTTGTTATCTTTTTCCTTTGAACAACCGATGAAAAGAAGAGGAATGAGAAGTAAAATTCGCAAAAAGGTCTTCATTTATTTTCCTTTTTTAGCTGCCTTAAATTGTGACCAAAACTGAGCCCGGAATAGATCGTAACCAGAGCCACCAGCCAGAAATAGAAATGAAAAGCGACATCAAAATAGCCTTTGTAGTAAATGAGCAACTGCTGGAAAACCGAATAATAAACAAGCGCAGAAATTATACCTGTAAGTTGCAGCACGGTTTTCAGTTTTCCCCAGTTGTTGGCAGGAATGATAATGCCTTTTTTTGCATAGTTATATCGAATCAAAGATATAATTATTTCCCGCAAAATGATGATGATCACGACGCTGAGATCGATCAATTTGATGCTGGATGTGCAAAGAACTATCAAAGCAGCAATGATCAGGATCTTGTCTGCCAGCGGATCCATCAGTTTCCCAAAATCGGTGACCACTTTAAATCTTCTGGCGAGCATGCCGTCGTAGTAATCGGTGATACTGGCCAGGATAAAGATGATGGTGGCAACCAGGAAATGGCCTTGAAATCCGGCGAAGAAGGCAAACCAGATAAAGAAAGGAACCAGCGATATCCGGAATAAGGTTAAGAAATTTGGCACATATTTTTTCATATTATTAAAATATCCTTTTCTTCAAACCCCTCTGTTCTGCACTAATTTTCGAAAAATAAGTGCAGACTATCTCCCCTTCACAGGGGAGAAATTTGGAATCAAGGATTCTATTCTTCCTTAGTTTCCCCCCTGTCAAGGGGGATACAGGGGGTTAAGAATAAATTCTTTTGCATTTTGATAATCACGCTCTTTTTATTAGAGATTCTTTCCTAAAAATAACCTGGAAAGCAGCACCGAAAAGACAACAATGCCGAATTCAGCGGCAAAGAAGCGGAGATCGATTTCCATGGGAAGATAATTGTAGTATTGTAAGGCAAAATATGCCGCACAATTTAAAATAATTGGAAGCAGACAGATCAGCAGAGAATTGCTGAAAAACTGCTGGCGGCGTTTCTTTCTTTTACCGCCGGAATTGCGGTATATCCGCCAATATTCGTGATGTTTCGATTCATAAAAAAGCCGCAGGAATATAATTGTTACGATCAAAAAAAGAGCCAGAAAGCCGTTCCCGTAATAATAACTTTTGGCCAGCAGCAGAATTTTTCTGTCAGATTTCACCCAGAAATTATTATCATAGTTTATAACGATCTGCGGATAGTTGGAAATGATGTGATCTTCCAAATTCAGTTTAGCTGTACTGGAAAATTCCTTTCCTGTAAAAAAGATCTTCATAATGCTGGGAAGGTGAAAGTCGCCCAATAGAGATTCGGCTTCTTCGATCTGGTAATGGCTCATCAGGTTCCTGGCGATCACGGAATCCGATTCGACAATAATTTCTTTGATAATTTCAAGGCTGTCGATTTCGGAACGCAGAGAATACAAAGAACCGACGTTCTGGCTGATCAGTATCATGGGAATTCCGGCAAGCTGTTCTTCGAGGAGATTTTTCTGATATTTGTATCCAAGATGAATTACATTCCAAACCAGTAAAATTATGGTGATAATGACGATTTGAAAGAAGATACCTTTCTTCATATTTCCAGTTTCCTCAGAAGATGCTTTCGCTTCATACTTTCACCACTTTGCGTTCGTGAACCATATAATAATCATCGAAATGTTCGAGCCTGTTTTTGGAGGTGGCAATGATGGAAGTTCCGCTGCTGATGGCGAACTGGCAAATATCCATGGCTTTCAGATATTTTTTAGCATCAAAGAAATGATCAAAATCATCCAACAAAATGAGATAAGGTTGTTGAACAACAGCGCGAATAAGTTCGATAAATTTACAGGCAGAATGAGACAGGTTTTTCACTTTCGTACCAATCCTGGGACTCAGTTCCACGGCTTTCAGCATTTCAAATATTCTGATCTTCTGCTGCTTGGAAAGTTTCTCAAAGGGAAGAACAATGTTGTTCCAGAGCGTATCATTGGGAAGCAGATGCATTTCATTTCCCAGCAGAATGGTGTTTTTTCTCTTCTTGAAATAAGAAACCGGTTTTTCCTGGATGTGGATAGTGCCGGCAAATTTAGAATGTTCGCTGTGGATAGCTTGTAAAAAAAGGGTTTTTCCTGCTTCGTTTTCACCAAAGATCAGCACTTTCTTACCGTTGGCGACCAATAGTTCTTCGATCACCATCAACCGCATCTGCCCAACTGTGAGGGCAAAGTTCTCAATCTTCAGCATTCATCAACTCCAATAATATATTCCTCAGCTTTTTCTAGCTTCAAAACTATTTTTTTCCTGCTTTTTACTGCAGGCATTATAAATTTTGAAGCTAATTTCAGGTCAACCTTTTTTACGTTTTTCTCAGCTTCAGCCAGGCGTTCTTCCGGGTAGAGCAGGAAAGCTTTGCCATCCGGTTTCAGATTTCTTTTCACAGTCTGGAAAATATCGATCATTTTACAGGAAATTTCATGCCGGGAAATAGCTCTTTCCGGGATCGGACTGATCTTGCCCTGGTTAACAGGAAAATAGGGCGGATTGGAAATGATCAGATCAAAGCGGAAAGAAGATTGGAAATTCTTCAGATCGGCTTCCTGGAAATCAATTTTTACTTCGGCAAGTTCAGCATTTCTTTTGGAAAGGATCATTAATTCTTTCTGGATTTCGAGGCCGCTGATCTGCCAGTTCGGACGATAATGCGCCAGCATGATGCTGATGATGCCGTTGCCGCTGCCGAGTTCCAGAACCGAAAGATTTTCTTCTTGAATTTGTTCGAGAATTGTTTCCACCACAAAAGCTGTATCAGATGTGATGGATTGACCGTGATCGGTCTGATAAATGGTTTTACCGAAGGGAAGAATGACGGGTTTCATCTAGCCTAAATTTGCCACAATAAGCACAAAAGAATTTCATAATGTGTTTATTTTATTGTCTTTCTGAGAAATTCTTCCTGGTATTCGACGAAGAATCTCTTAATTAACTTCCGAATGTGTCCCGAATGATTTCGGGATTCTTCGGAATGTAGATGGTTCATATTACAGCATCTTAACATTCTGATGACCTGCGGACAATCAGAAGTTTGCTGAAGTAGCCGAACATTCAGATATTTCACAAAAGGCGCTCTTTTAAAATTGTAGAAGCCCCATAAAGAAATAAGTATGTCTTTCTGAGGTCTCTTATAGCTTTACTTACGAAGAATCTCATGGATTTTCTTTCAGCTTTACTTACAGTCATTTCAGCAGCACTTGTCCTGTGAAATTCCGAAGGACTATTTCAACAGGAGCATTTTTTGGCTGGCTTCGACTTCACCAGCTTTCAATCGCACGAAATAGATTCCCGAAGCTACAGATTTATTACTGCTGTCCTTGCCATTCCAGACAACCTGGTGATTGGATGATTGGGTGATTTGGTGATTGGGAGATTTGGTGATTTGGAGATTTGGTGATTTGGAGATTTGGAGATTTGAAAAAGTCTTCACCTTCTGACCTCTTAAATTATAGATTTCAATCTTTGCGTCTTGTGCGTCCTTTGCGGTTAAAGAAAAAGAAATCGTCGTTGATGGATTGAACGGATTTGGATAATTCGAGAGGTGAGAGATGAGAAGTGAGTTGTGAGGAATTTCGTGTTCTTCCACTCCGACCGGCTGAGTCATTGGAATATCGAGTTGGGTGAATTGCCCGTCTAACACTTCGATTTGGTACTCTACCGCATCATCGTAGAAAACACGTTCGGCATAAACATCGTAAATACCTGCCGGAAGTTTGTATTCGTAGCTGCCAACACTATCGGAAAAGGTAAATTCCCCAGGTTCGTTATTAATTTTTATTAGAACATAATCCACTGGTTCTCCATTTGTTGGATCGTAAGTGATACCATGAATTCCGCCAAATGAAGGCGATCCGAATTCATAAGGTCCGATGTCGATTATGGCTGTTCCATTGTTATCTCCATCCCAGACTCTATGATTATAATCCATATCGAAGGGATAATAATATCCCAACGTATCGAATCCGGCATCGACGGCAATGCTGCCCGGTGCCAAATGGAAATCTCCGTTTTGAATATCTTCAAAGATGGACTGAGCTTGCAATGAATCTACAATAATGTTTCCTCCACCATTAATGCATTCTGGAGGTAATTCGAAATCTATAATACAGTTGCGGAAAACGGGATTGCCTGAAACACCATATTGAGTGATATTATTATTACCAGTAAAAATACAATTGTTATAAATACCCCAAAAAGCACCACCAAAAGCGTATTCATTATTTATGGATGAGCAGTTATTGAAAGAAACATTTCTAAATGTAGCTCCAATCCCCAATTGGCTTGAATCAAAGGATATATTATTATATGCTTCTAAATAACCAGGTGTTCTTATTCTACCTGTATTTGCAATATTATTATAAACCTTTCCAGAAGATTCTAATCCAGTATCCATATCACATCCTTCAAAATAATTATCACTTATCTCCACAAAAGCATGATTTATACTGATTCCATCATAGCCACCGATGAACCGGTTGTTCTTGATATAAATTGAATCGACTTGGCAAACTCCGTTTATACCATCTGGACAATCTATAAAATTATTATAATAAAAATACGATGGTGTTTCGGATTCCATACCTGCATTTATGCCGCCTTCATTAAACTGATTAAAAACTGTATAAACAGGTGCATTATTTATGTCCAAATTACTATACGAAATATCTGTTTCATTAAATCTGTTTCCCGCTATAAGTACTATATCGGATACATTTGTAACACCAGCCGAAATTCTTATACCGCCATCAGCATATCCCACAACAGTCGAATATATATTTTCAATATTAAAAAAATAATTATTTTTGATAATTACTTTTTGTGGGAAAAATTCAACAAATACTCCACAGAAATTATCAATAAAGTTACAATTTTCTATAATGGTTTCTTCATTAAAAATACTTATTGCACCCACAGGTAAGATACCAACCAAGATCATCATGCGAGCCGCATATTCGATATTACAATATTTAAAAACACATCTGTCAGCAAACTCAGTTAGATAGATCACTCCCCAATGATAGTATAATGAGTCCTGGCCCCGGGTAAACGTTATCGGTTCTTCCTCGGTTCCCTCGGCAATTAATTTGCCGTCAACTAATAGCATTTTTGCTATATTTGTTCCATTGTAATAAATAAAATTAGAAAAATCGTTCTCATCAACTAAAATTGTGGAATTGAATTTGACAACTGTTCCCGGAAGAATATTTAGTGTTACTCCTTCATCCACAAAAACATCGTGAACAACCAGATAGGGATTATTGTTCGGACTCCAGGTTGTATCTTCAGTGAGGTGACCGCCAACTTCGATGGAATAAAGGAGAAAGGGAAAAAGGAATCCGGCTACGAAAAGAGAAGAAAGAAGAATATTTCTACGGCGGGACAGAGAAAGACTAACAAAAGCTAAAAAGAACAATATGCTTTTAATCATTTTCTTCCTTATTGTCATCCTCAGCTTGACTGGGGATCTTCATTTACAGATTCCCGATTTCTCGAGAATGACAAATAACCTTACACAGTTTATTCCATGCAAGAATTTCAGCTATCGATTTCATGTAAAAGCCGAAGCATAATTCGCAAAGTTTTTCTGCTTTTCTCTGTGTCTCCGTGGCTTCTCTTAATGTTCCGTATGCCCGAAGCCGCCTTCTCCACGATCAGTTTCGTCCAATTCTTCCGTCAGCACAAAATCAACAGTTTCATGTTTGGCAATCACCATTTGAGCGATGCGGGTTTGGGGTTTGATGACGAAATCCTGCTTTCCAAAATTGAATAGAATGATCTTGATCTCACCGCGATAATCAGCATCGATAGTGCCGGGAGAATTGAGCACACCCAACTGATGTTTGATCGCCAAACCGCTGCGGGGCCGAATTTGTGCTTCAAAGCCAACCGGTAAAGAAATTGCCAGTCCGGTGGGAATCAGCATCACTTCGCCACTTTTCAAAATAATGTCTTCTTCGTGACAGGAATAGAGATCGTAACCGGCAGCATGTTCACTCATTTTCTGCGGCGGCAGGGCGCTATCAGCAAGTTTTATAAAATTAATTTTTAGCATGATGTCAGGTTTTTATTGTTATTGAATTCTGCATAATAAAGTGTTTCATTAGTAAAAGCAGTAAATTTAGTCTTTGCGAGTTTTTTTTCTTGCTGTTGCATTCGAAGCAATCTCAAATGGTTCACAGTATAGATTGCTTCAGCAGAATTCCTACGTGAGACACTTCGCAAAGACAATTAGGATTATTCATTTTTTCAGAAAGTCCTGGTGAGCACAAAATCGCACAACAGCAAAAGAATATTGGCTCTTTCCTTGTATGGTTTCAGCAGCGCTTTGGCTTCCTCGATCAGTTTTTCGGCCATTCTTCTGGATTCTTCCAAACCATAGACGGAAGGGAATGTGGCTTTATGTGCTTTTTTGTCTTTGCCGATAGTTTTTCCCAATATTTCCTGATCGCCTTCGATATCCAGGATGTCGTCGATGATCTGGAAAGCCAGTCCCAGTTTATTGCCGAATTTTTCCAATCGCTTAATGTCTTCTTCGGGAGCTTCTGCCAGGTAGCAGCCGAATCTGATCGGCAAGTTGATCAGACGGGCTGTTTTGTTTTTGTGAATATATTCCAGGGTGGCTTTGTTTACTTTCTTTCCTTCACTCAGGATGTCCACCATCTGCCCGGCGATAAGACCTTTATCTCCAGCTTCTTTGGCCAATTCCTCGATCAGGGTTATCTTCAGTTTGTCATCAAGATCGGTGGTAGTTATCGCTTCAAAAGCATTCACCAGAAGCGCATCTCCGGCCAGCAGGGCAATATCCGGGCCATAGACAACATGGCAGGCTTTTTTACCGCGGCGGTAGTCGTCGTTATCGATTTCCGGCAGGTCGTCGTGAATGAGTGTGTAGCTGTGCAGCATTTCGACAGCTCCGGCAACCAGGAAAGTTTTCTTTACATCATTTCTAAAGAGCAGGTAAGTATTCACCAGCAGATAAGGACGCAGTCTTTTACCGCCGGCAAACAGGGTGTGCCGCATTGCTTTGTGGATCTGTTTGGGATATTCATCTTTGCGCGGCAAAAAACGATCAACTTCAATATTGACCAATTCTCGTTTTTCTTTCAGGTCTTTTTTCAATAGCATTTTATTTATGCTCATAAATCCTCATAAAAATTAATCGGCGTTCTGTATTTTTTTGGAAAGGTCTTCGATTCTGTTTTCAACTTTTTCCAAGCGGTCACTGCAATATTTTGCCAACTGAGAACCTTCCTCAAAGAGGTTTACAACTTTATCCAGTTCATCCACGCCTGCTTCCAGGGATTGGACGATATCTTCCAATCTTTTCAAGGCTTCTTCAAAATTTAATTTTTCATTCATTTATCAGTTCCAAATCGTAAAAAGTCATGTATTTTATTTTTCTGATCAAGCGAAGATTTCCCGAACTATTTTTTGCCGAGAATGATATCATCTTCCAGTTTGTTCAGGTAATCGTACGGATTTCTATGTTTGCTGTATCGAACCACTTCATAATGTAAATGGGAGCCTGTAGATCTGCCTGAATTTCCCATTTCGGCAATGATCTGACCTCGTTTGACAGTGTCCCCTTCTTTTACCAGAATCTTATCCAAATGGCCGTATTTCGTCTGATAGCCGAAGTTATGCGATAGAGTTAAAAATTTTCCGAGATATTTATGTTTACTCACTTTTTGAACAACACCGTCTGCCGTAGCATAGATGGGGCTGCCTTTTAAATTTCCAAAATCTAAGCCATAGTGAAAACTGCGTTTTCCAGTGATGGGATGGATCCGCCAACCATAAGGATCGGAAATTCTGCCATAAGCAGGATAAATGGAAGGAGTATTGAGATAAAGTTGTTCCTTTAACTCAACCTGGTCCAGAAGCTTAGCGTGCGAATCGAAGTCAAAATCGATCTTGGATTTCAGATGAGAAAACTTGTTCATTGTCAGATTGTATTCCATGCCGAGCTCTTCATTGATGTAAATGAAAGTGGAATCGATCTTGGGTAAACCACCCACCCCCATCTCGCGGATATCTTTATTGATGGATTTGAAATTTTCCTCCGAACGGATCATATCTTCCCAATCTTCGATCAATTTCAACTTGGTCATCATGGAATCCATTTCGGTGGAAAGTGTATATAGCCGATCACGTAAAAGTATATTTTCCTGCAGGACAGCATCTGCTTCGGCAATTTTGACGTAATTAATCCCAATATAGACGATCGCTGCCGAAAAGAAAATAGCGATTGCAACAGACAAAGATAAGAGAAAAACACCCAGTTTTTTAGGTATGCTGATGTTTATCGGACGGGACGATTCCGTCGATGATAAAGCTATATGCCACCTTTTTGAAACTGCCATACACATCCCTTAATCTTAATGGCATCAAACAAAAAACAGGTAAACTTAATGTCAAGCTATTTAAAACGCAGGCATTTCTTTAAATAGTCTTGGGCCTGACAGGATTTTTGCTCATATTTAACTGTGAATTGGAATAAAGTACTTGACCATAATCTGAATTGAAAGCACATAACACTTTGAAAATTATGATTACGGAGAGAAGGAGATGATAAAAAATTTTGATGCTCTTTTGCAAAAAGTAAAAAAACACCAGAATAAAACTGTGGCAATAGCAGCAGCTCATGCCTATTCTGCTCTGGAAGCAGCAGTTGAAGCCTACAGAGAAAATATTGCCGACAGTTTATTGATTGGTGATAAAGCCTATATTCTCGATCTTTTAAAGCAGAATGCACCGGCCTTCGCCGATGCGTTTGAGATTATCGATACCGGAACGGATTTACAGTTGGCAGCCAGAGAAGCCGTGAAAGCTGTGAGAGCAGGAAAAGCCGATATTCTGGCTAAAGGAAAATGCGATACAGCCACTTTGTTGAAAGCAGTGCTGGATAAAGAAAACGGCTTGCAAACCGGAGAAATTCTCAGTGACGTTTTGGTGTATGAACACCCGGAACGACTGATCCTGCTCAGTGACGGAGGCATAAATCTTTATCCGACCCTGGAAGATAAAATTTCTATCGTTCGCAACTCTGTGAGAGTAGCACGCGGATTGGGTTGCGATCTGCCGAAGGTAGCAATGTTAGCTGCTGTGGAAGTGGTTAATAAAAAAATGCAGAGTACGATCGATGCGGCAGAAATTACCCGATTGAACCGAATTGGAGAAATTGAGAACTGCATCGTGGATGGACCTCTGGCTTTTGATCTGGCGATCAGTGAAGAAGCTGCCAGGATAAAAGGCTACGAATCTGAAGTGGCAGGAAAAGCAGATGTACTGATCGTGTCCAATATCGAAGCGGGGAATATTCTCGGTAAAGCTTTGACTTACTACTGCAAGTTTCGCGTAGCTCATATTGTGATGGGCGCCAAAGTACCGATCTTGATCGCTTCCCGCGCTGATTGTACCGAAACGAAAAAACTATCCATGGTTCTGGGCGTGATGAGTGTTTTGTAGTGGATAATAATTTTTTAAATGGGTCTATATAAGTTTATTGTTCATCCATGAAAATCAAAATTTTAGCTTTAGGAAAATCAAAACAGGGATTCATCGAAGCAGGTTTGCAGGAATATCTGAAACGGCTTTCAAAATATACCCAAACAGAATTTGTAATTTTACCGGATGTGCATCTGACAAAGACTAATTCGCTTGAAATCGTGAAAGAAAAAGAAGCTGCGATCCTGGAAAAGTATTTGAATGAGCGGGATTTTATCATCGCTTTGGATGAAAACGGCAATCAATTCAAATCGATAGAATTTGCCCGGTTGATCGAGCAACAAAAAGGAAAAGGCGATATTGTCTTCATCATCGGAGGAGTTTACGGACTTTCACAAAAAATCTTACAAAAAGCTAACTTGAGCTTGAGCTTTTCCGAATTTACTTTTACTCATCAGATGATCAGATTAATTCTGTCGGAGCAACTGTATCGGGCTTTCACGATTTTGGAAGGAAAGAAATATCATTATTGAAAGAAACCTTGAAATCGTTTCTTTCACATATTCTTTCATATTAATAATTTTAAGGTTGGTAATTAGAAATATGCAATTTCAGAGACTTAAGCCACCCTTTCGAAGCTTATCTTCTTGCTTTTCTTATGAAGAAGATTCGGAAGGAAGATGGGACTGCTTTCCAAATCTTAACGGGAAGAATTTCTCTGTAAGAAGCGTTGAAAAGGTTTTGGTAGATGATAAGTGAAAGAAGCCCTCGCAAGGTTAATTAATTCTGGACAGTAATTCCAATAATTTTTCGACTTGCATCAATTGAGGAAAAGAAAAATGAAAGATAAATTAAAACAAGCAGCAATGGAAGCTGCAAAAAAAGCTTATGTGCCTTATTCCAACTACAAAGTCGGGGCTGCACTTCTCACCAAATCAGGTAAGATCTTCACCGGTTGCAATGTGGAAAATTCATCTTACGGTCTTACGAACTGTGCCGAAAGAACAGCAGTTTTCAAAGCGGTTTCGGAAGGAGAAACGGATTTTGAAGAGATCATGATTTACGTCGATTCTGAAAAACTGCCTACACCCTGCGGTGCCTGCCGTCAGGTTCTGGCCGAATTCAGTTCCGATCTGAAGATTACGATCATTTCCAAAAATGAAGAAATACATACAGATATTGGGAAGCTGCTGCCGCTCAGTTTCAAGTTGGAAAAAAAATAACGCAATTTTTCTGTTATATTATGCGATGGAAATCAAACTTGCCTGCAAGTAAAAATAAAATAGATTAATAGATAAAATCCGGAGGATAGATGGATCTGAACACAGAATATGATATTGCCATAGTGGGGGGAGGTCCGGCAGGATTAAGTGCGGCAATTTATGCTGCCAGAGGCGGTTTGAAAACAGTTATTTTTGAAAAAGCTTTGATTGGCGGGCAAATAGTCGTAACAGCCGATGTGGAAAATTATCCCGGCTTTGAAGAGAATATGTCTGGTTTTGATATTGCCGAAAAAATGCAGAAACAAGCAGAAAAATTCAACGCCGAAATCAAGTTGGAAGAAGTGAAAGCCATCGGAACGGAAGGTTTATGTAAAGTAGTGGAAACTTCCAATGGATTATACAGAGTAAAATCTGTTATTTTAGCCACGGGCGCTCATCCTCGAAAATTAGCAGTTCCCGGCGAAGAAAAATTTACCGGCCGGGGAGTTTCCTATTGCGCCACTTGCGACGGAGCTTTATACCGCAATAAAATAGTGGCAGTTGTCGGCGGTGGAGATTCAGCGATCGAGGAAGCGATCTTCCTGACCAAATTTGCCCGGAAAGTTTATATCATTCATCGCAGAAGCAAATTACGAGCTGTTAAGATCGTGCAGGAACGAGCTTTCAAAAATGAAAAGATCGAATTTATTTTAGATTCGGTTGTGCAAGCCATCGAAGGTGGTGATTTCATTGAGAAATTGATGCTCTATAACAAGAAAACAGAAAAAATTTCCGAGCTGCCGGTGCATGGATTGTTCATTTATGTCGGCATCATTCCGAATAGTGAACTTCTGGAATCCAGAGTAGAATTTGACGAACAGGGATTCATCGAAACAGACAATACGATGCATACGGATATTCCGGGTGTTTACGCTGCCGGAGATGTGACACACAAAGTTCTCAGACAGGTTGTCACTGCCAGTTCGGATGGCGCAACTGCCGCCTTTTCGGCAGAAAAATGGATCGAAGAAAATAAAGAGAATTTTCCTAAACAGGCATAAAAAAAAAGAAATAAATAAAAAAGCACCTCTGAAAAGGTGCTTTTTTAGTTTTAGAAAAAGATAAAAAACTTATGCCGAAACGAATTCGTCCAACTTTTCTCCTTCCACATAAAGGTATTTTGGATTTTCCGGTGTACCGTTCTTTTTGATCTTATCGCTGTCGCTCTCTTCCACATATCGCCAGATTTCCCAGGTTTCATCTTCGCCATCGATGCAAAAAGTGACACCCTTATTAATGAAATCCTCGATGATGAATTGAATTGAGTTTAACGGTTCAGCTTTGGTCACCGGTACACAGAATTTTTTTCGATCATAAACATACTTCTCTTTACCCATTCTACCTCCATATTATTGTATTCTTTTTTTAAAAACCATATTTATTTTTGAATGTTGTACATATTATAGCTTTCCACATCATCCAGCCAGAAGACCTTATCGGGCCTGGCCGGGAAGGAAATTATTATCCTGCCGAAGCGGGCATTTGGTTTGAAGAAACTGGCGGTCATCACCACTTTTGTCCAGTTTTCCTGCGGATAAGCTTTGGTTTTGTATTTGTTCACCTGTTTACCTTTGGAATCAAAAGCAACAAAAAGAATTTCGACAGCCTGATTCGATTGATAATTTGTCTTTAAAAAACAACGCGAAAAATATATTCCATCAGGATCGAGAGGAAACGATTCCGAAACCAGGTTGATCTTTTTATGAGGATGACTGATAAGCAGGCTTCTCTGGACGGAATTGAAATTTTCTAAATCGCTGGAAACACAGCTTTGCATATCGTTTAAAATAATCCAACCGAGGGGAATGGGATCAGCAGCAAATTCGCCTTCTTCAAAGCTGGAATTGAAAATTACATTTTCTTTTCCTTTAATATCCTGCTCAGAAAAATCAATAATAGAACCGAAGAAGCAACCGGTAACGACCAGAGTAACCGCAATTATCAATTTTATCATTTCATCCCCTAATTAAAAATACTTCTTTCATTAATGAACTTCAATATCAATCCCACTGCCAGCACATTGATCAACAGATTTGATCCGCCGTAACTGGCAAATGGCAATGGAATTCCCGTGGTGGGAACGATCCCGATAGTCATTCCAATATTTACAAAGATCTGAAACGACAGGTAAGCTAAAATCCCCACCGATGCATACCTGAACTCTTTACGTTTCAAGCTGGATATCTTTCTCGCTATCCTGTACAGAAACAAAAAATAAAAAAGCAAAAGAATTGTGCAACCAAAAAAACCAAATTCTTCACCAATCACAGAAAAGATGAAATCGGTGTGGTGTTCGGGCAGGAAATTCATGTTTTTTTGAGTGCCGCTCAGAAACCCTTTTCCCAGCAAACCACCGGAACCGATCGCAATTTTTGATTGGATGATTTGATAGCCGACACCGAATGGATCACGCATCGGATTGAGGAAAGAAAGTATCCGGTTTTGTTGATAATCTTTCAGGCTGTTCCAGATTATTGGTGTGATGATGAAGAAAAACGTATTAACTGTGACAGCGAAGGCAATAACGATTTTGGAAAGATTAATTCTGAACAACAGATAAATAAAAATTAAAATGAATATCAAAAAAGCAATAATCGAAAAAGAAGTGACAATACTGAACAGCAGACCAAGCATAATAATTAAATACAAAGAAGGAAGATCAGAAACAACTAGGATGGCAAACAGACTGAGAACCAAAGTCAGGGCGGTGCCAAGATCAGGTTCCAACAAAATGAGAATAACCGGTAAAATGACAACCAGGATAGAACGGGTGAGAATCTGAGTTCCGGAAAGATGCTGCCCCGAGATCACTTTGGAAATCATCAGGATCACTATCAGTTTGGCCAATTCGGAAGGCTGAAAATTCATTAAACCTAGTGGTATCCAACGATGAGCTCCTTTGATCTCCGGTAGAAATAGAACAAGAACCAATAAAATAATTGTCAGAAAATAAGCCGGGACAACCAGTATTTCAATTAAATTGTATGGTGTTTTGAAGATCAGGTAAAGCAGGATCAGGGAAATGAAAACCCAGAAGATTTGTTTAATGTAATAATTTTCTACTTCGAGATCATCACCGATTTTATTTGCAGAAGCCGAGTAAATTGCAATAACGCCGAACAAGATCAAACAAAGCAGCAGTATGAAGATAAACCAGTCAAAATTTCTCATTTTTCCAATCCGTTATAAAATTGAATAATTTTACCTGCTAGGGGAGCGGAAATACTTCCACCATGGCCGGCATTTTCCAGAAAAACTACCAATGAAATTTTATAATTTCTACCGATTGCATAGCCGGCAAACCAGGAATGCGTTTCATCTCCCATGTGATTTTCAGCAGAACCGGTTTTGCCGCAAACATCGACACCACCCACACTGGCTGCTGTTCCTGTGCCATATCGTTCATTCACCGCTTTCCAGAGAGCATGTTGGATGAGCTTCATGTTTTCATCTGAAACAGGTAATTTCTGTTCATAAATTTCATAGGGCTGATTTGCGTTTTTTGAAATTGATTTTTTTAAAAGATGCGGTCTTTTCCAAACTCCATCGTTGGCTAAAGCAGCAAAATAAGCGCAAATCTGCAGGGGAGTCGTCAATATTTCTCCTTGCCCGATCGCCAGATTCACTTTTTGCCCGATAATGGAGGTATATTTGCCGTAAGTTTCCACATACCATTCACGAGTCGGAAAGAACCCGGAACGTTCTCCCGGCAGATCGATGCCGGTCTTCACCGTCAGCATATTCAGTTTTGTAAAGTCTCCCATCTGAGCCAGTGACAACTTGGTCGAAAGATCATAGAAAAAGACATCGCAGGAAACTTTGATTGCTTCGGTAACGTTCAGCCTACCGTGACCTTTTTCCCACCAGCATTTAAAGAAGCGGTCGCCGATTAATAAGCCACCAGTACAATCAGCCAATTTAGTCTCGGGCAAAATCGTTCCCGACTCCAGACCTAAGGTAGCAAGAATCGGCTTGTAAACCGATCCCGGCGGATACGTTCCATGAATTACACGATCCAGCATTGGCTTCGATTCGTCATTGGAAATTTTATTCCAATCTTCCTGAGAAATATTGCTGCTGAAAATATTCAGGTCAAAATCCGGTTTGCTCACATAAGCCAGAATCTCACCGGTTTCGGTATCCATCACCACTACGGCGCTGCGTTCTTTGGGGGGTAAAATATCCACGACATAATTTTGCAGATCATTATCGATGGATAAAATTAGATCAGCGCCGTTTTGAGCCGGTTTATCCAGGTTATGTTTAAAAAATTGCAGATATTTTCCGCTGGCATCCACCTGGATAACGTTGTAGCCGTTTTTGCCGCGTAAAATTGTTTCGTAAGATTGCTCCAATCCATTCTTGCCGAGATAGCTGTTTATCGTATAACCCAGATCTTTCTTTTCCAGATATTCTTTTTCGTTTATCCTACCCAAATGTCCGGTGAAATGATTGGGAAAAGCATATTCCCGAATAGCTTCGGTTTTGAAATCCAGCGAAGGATAATAATTCAAAAACTCGGAAGTCCGGATCATTTTTTCATACGGAATGTTTTGGATGAGAAGAATATCCTGGTGCAGACGAAACCTGTTTTCATGGATCACCTTTCTGATCTCTTCCCGATCCATGTTAAAATCGCCGCTGACAAAATTGATGACAGTTTCTTTATTCCTGATTCTACCGGGTGTGATATAGAGATTAAATGATGGTTTATTGGTAGCGATAGGTCGAAATTTATGGTCGTAGATTTCACCCCGGATTGGAAAAGTTACTTTGATCCGGACAATATTATTCTCAGCAATTTGATCGTATTTCTTTCCTTCCAGGATTTGCAGTTTGAAAAGTGCGGCTAACAGGATAAGGAAAAATCCTGAGATTAAATAGGTAATAATTTTTAGGGGATTACTATCAGACATCGATCGTCAACTTCAATTTGCTCATTATAGTAAAGAAATAAATTGAGATTATTGAAATGAAAGTATTATAGGCTACGGCGAATAAGAAGAGCAGGAAAAAACCCGGCAGCTTTTGCAGGGAAATGAAATGATATAAAACGAATAATAAATAATAGATGAAATTCACAAAAAGAATACTGAACAAAACTACAATGAAACGCTTTTTATTTATGCTGGGATGAAAATTTTGGATCAACAGGCTGATGGTGATAAACGAAAGTGAATGCAAACCAAGTAAATTGGGTTGTACCAGATCGAAGAGCAATCCTAAAAAAAATGAAATTGAAAGAGAAGTTATTAAACCGGTTTTTATATTAACGTAAATTATGTACGCAATCAGAAAATTTGGAATGATACCCAGAAGAGAGAATTTTTCAGCCAGCAAAATCTGGGCATAAAGCAGCAGAATCCCCCAAAATATCAGTTTGATTGTTTTCATTTCACCTTAATTCAGCCATTTTATTGTTCTCTGATTAGACAAATCGGAGTTAATTCGTCACCTTGTCCCTGAGGATTGTCTTTCATCACTTTTTCCATGAAAGCTTTATCTATTCCGTCGCTGCCGCCGATCATCCAGCAGCCGCCAATGTCATTGATGTCCATGACCGCACATTCAAAACCGAGATTATCTTTGATTTTCTGCGCTACTTTTTCCGGATCTTTCGGACCTTTGATCACACAGCTTTCATAGGGTGGAACGGGTGATGTATGAGCTGCATCTATAAGAGCTGCCTGCTTTCCTGCCAGACGATAAAAATCTCCTTTTCCCCGTCTGCCGGCCAAACGAGCCAGTCCGCCGACTACAGCAGCGAATAAAATTCTGCCGGCTCCTACTTCATCAATAGCACATTGCATACTGGTGGGAGCACGCAATCCTATGCCGTATTTTACTTTGGACACAAATCTCCACAGGATATTCGCCAGAAATCCGATCTTGATGTCTGCTACCGGAATTGCTCTACCCTGGGTTATTGCCAGAGGGCTTTCGCTGATGGAAATGATGTCTCCGGCTTCGATTATATTTCCGGTGCTTTCCCGCACGATTTCCAACATATCATCTTCCGGAGTCAGGATTTTTGTCTTGATGGGAATGCGAAGATATTGGCGTTTATTTATTTCAATTACCTCTGATTTCTGATTCATAATCTATTTCCTTTTTATAATCGAGAACAATTACCTGGTCCAGGCTGGCAGGATCGATAAAAGTCTGCAGATTGGCATACATATAAACCTGATCGGGAGCTTCCCTCAACCTGGTTATCACGCCCACCGGATAACCTCTGGGGAAGATGGTGGATATATTGGAAGTGACGATAGTATCTCCAACGGCAATATCAGAGCCTAATTTGATCAGGTTCATAAAAGAATTTCCATAAGCATCCGATTCCATAATTCCCTGCAAATGAGAACGTTTACTCATCACGCCCAGTTTAAAATTGGAATGATTCAATGGTAATATCACAGAATAATTCAGAGAATTCGAAACGATCTTTCCCACAATGCCGATATTGGAAATAACCGGGGAATTGATCGAAACTTTATCTATAATGCCTTTATTAATGATAAGATTTCTTTCCTGGAAAACACCGGTGAAACCGATGATATCAGCAATCACAAAATTAAAATTTTCAGTTTCATATTGAAGACTGGTACTTTTAACCCGGTCAAGACAGTTTTCCAAATCGACAATTTTATTGGTTTGAATGGCAAGTTGTTCTGTGAGAAGTTTGTTCTTCTCTTTAATATCAAGGAGAGAATTAATTTTTTCAATTGAACTGATAAATGGAAAAAAGGCAAATTTATTCAGGAAATCAGCTTTTTTATATCTTGCTTCGGTTCCGCCAGCGATTAAGAATAATGAAAGAATGAGATAGATGAAAAATAAAAAATTCTTTCTCACTTCTTAATCTTCGATTTTCCTGATGAGCACTTCTTTATAATCTTCCAGATTATCCAAAATCATTCCGCATCCTTTCAAAACGCAGAGCAGCGAATCCGGCATCACATGCACCGGCAGATCGACAGTGTCCTGGATTTTTTTATCAAGACCTTTCAATTGCGCTCCGCCGCCGGTAAGTATAACGCCGCGTTCCGCAATATCTGCTGCCAGTTCGGGAGCGGTTTTTTCAAAAAGGCGCTTCACTGCATCGATCATGGAGGTAACGGTTTCGGCCAGAGCTTCTCTGATCTCTTCGGAAGTAACTTCCACAGTTATGGGATATCCGGTGATGATGTCTCTGCCGCGGACTTCCATTTTCAGCTCTTTTTCCAACGGATAGGCTGAACCGATTTCTTTCTTTATCTTCTCGGCAGTTTGAATGCCGACAAAAATATTATTTCGTTTACGTAAATAGCTCACGATTGCTTCGTCCATTTTATCACCGCCCACCCGGATGGAAATGTGAACTACAATTTGAGAAAGTGATATTATAGCAATTTCAGTTGTGCCTCCACCAATATCCATCACCAGGTTTCCCTGAGGTCTATGGATCGGTAGATCTGCTCCCAAGGCTGCAGCGATCGGTTCGGAAACAAGATGAACTTCCCGGGCACCGGCGTGTAGAGCGCTGTCGCGAACAGCTCGTTTTTCCACTTCTGTTATGCCGGAAGGAACGCACACCAATACTCTTGGTTTGATCAACAATCTTTTCTTCTGGGCCCTCAAAATCAGGTTTCTCAGCATTAACTCCGTAACTTGGAAATCTGCGATCACACCATCCTTGAGAGGTTTGATGATTTTTACTCCGTCGGGATTTTTTCCCAGCATTTCTTTGGCATCAGTTCCTATTGCAATAATCTTCTTATTATAGGTAGAAATAGCAACAACACTGGGCTCATCGATAACTATACCGATTCCTTTTCTGTAAACCAGAGTATTTGCTGTGCCAAGATCGATTGCAATATCGTTAGAAAAAAAACTTGAAAATCTATCAAAAAACATACACCCTCCTGGGACCAGATACCACTTAATTTTGCTTAAACTTATTTTTCCTGCGGTTTCATCTGTCAAGTGGTTTTACAGAATAGTTTTAGGTAAATGCAAAAAAAATGAAATGAACATCAGACTCGAATTGAATGCAATAAATGAAAACAAACAAGCCGCAAAGAACACTAATGAACACGAAGAATTAATTTTAAAAAGGCTTCATTCAAAACTTCAACTTGTTAAGCACTTTCAAGGTTTCTTTCAAATCTTCATTTATTCCAACCCTGAAAGAGTCAACTGCAAGAATTTTTGAAAGAGACTTTTTCAGGGTACTACCTAAACACCTTTTTCTGCTTTTCCAATCTTAATTCATCGATCATGATGTTGATGTTTTTCAGAAGTGCATCATTAATAGGAATTCCATTTTTCCTGATCTGAACACCTTTAAGATATTCTTTTTCACCAGCCACATAAACTCGGTCTTTTCCGGGAGCTTTGGCAGAATTCTGCAATTGACGCATAATTTCGCCGGTGGTGTGTTTAAAATTATTTAGATCTGTGAAAGCACTGATATCCATAGCCAGGAAGAAATGTCCTAATTTGTAAGGAACTTTTTTTCCACCTTCCGAGCCGCTGAGCTGATGCATGAAACTACCGGTCTGTAAAGAGGCAGATAGAATCTCAACAATTGTTGCCAAGCCATAACCTTTGTGTCCACCACTAATTTCTTCCATTCCACCAATTGGCAAAAAAGAAGCTGTTTGAGAAACCAGATTCTTCAGGATTTGCTGCGGATCAGTCATGTATTCAGCTTTATTGTCGATCACCCAATTCTTCGGTACTTCTGCATTTTCACGAGCTTTCACTTCAATTTTACCACGTTGAATTATGGAAGTTGCTCCATCAAACAAAAAATCAAATTCACAATCGGAAGGAGCGCTAAAAGCGATGGGATTGGTTCCCAACATCGGTTCCACACCATTGGTAGGCGCCATGGAAGGCCGGGCATTGGTGACCGTGAGTCCGATCATATTTTGGTCGGAAGCCATTTTAGTAAAATATCCGGCAATGCCGTAATGGTTGGAATTGCGCACAGCGACACTTCCCAATCCATATTTTTTTGCTTTTTGGATTGCTTCGTTCATAGCATGAAATGAAACCACCTGACCCATGCCATTATTGCCATCCCAGGTAGCGATTGCCGCGTGATCACGGATTTTAGTAATCTTTGTAATTGGATTGATGATACCGTCTCTGATGCGGTCATAATACATTTTCAATCTTCCCACACCATGAGATTCGATGCCCCGCAGATCAGATTCGATCAGCACATCAGCACAGATTTTTACCTCATCGGCAGGAATACCCAAAACTAAAAACACATCAAATATCAAATTGTAAACATCATCGACTGCGAATTTTTTCATTTTAACCAGACCTTTATTCATTATTTTTTATAACTCTTTCGTCATCCTGAGGAATTCTTTCTCATTTTTAAAACGAAGGATCTCAACGGACTCTTCGTGAGAAAAGCACGAAGTTTTCCTCAGAGAGACAATTATTTTCAAATTTTCCACCCCATCCCCCAATGAAATATTCAGCAAGCTGAATTTCACGGGGTAAACCAGCCGTCTCCTATCGAGGAGAAGGAGAAAAGAAAATTCATTTCCTTAAGAGCAGGATGGGCGAAATCAATAATCAAACAACTTCTCTTTCTGTTGATAATCGGAAAAATAAACTTCGGAAAGCACGTTGTTCTTTTCCAAATTTAACTTGAAATCTTCTGTAATAATGTCCGTTGCCAAAACTCTTGCCTGAGTCAGAAGCTCCTGATCCCGCACAATATTAGCATGTTTGAAAAGCGGCAGACCGGATTGTGCCGTTCCAAAAAAATCTCCCGGACCGCGAATTTCCAGATCCTTTTCGGCAATGATAAATCCGTCGTTTGTTTCCACCATGGTTTGCAGCCTTTCCCGTCCGTCCGGGCTGATCGGCGGGTAAACGATCAAATAACAGTACGATTTATCGGCACCGCGGCCGACCCGACCCCGCAATTGATGCAGCTGGCTGAGTCCGAATCTTTCGGCATGTTGGATGATCATCACGGTAGCATTTGGTACATCGATACCAACTTCGATCACTGTGGTGGAAACCAGGATGTCGATTTTCTTATTTTGGAAATCTGCCATGATCTCATCTTTTTCGGATGTTTTC
>JAUSOT010000279.1 GCA_030656075.1 Candidatus Cloacimonadales bacterium | reverse complement strand
CCGAATCTTTCGGCATGTTGGATGATCATCACGGTAGCATTTGGTACATCGATACCAACTTCGATCACTGTGGTGGAAACCAGGATGTCGATTTTCTTATTTTGGAAATCTGCCATGATCTCATCTTTTTCGGATGTTTTCATGCGGCCATGCAAGAGTGCGATTTTGTATTGAGGAAAAACTTTTTTGGAAAGAGCTTCGTAAAGCGTTTCGGCATCCAGCAGATCGAGTTTTTCCGATTCTTCGATGAGCGGGCAAACCACATAAATTTGCTGTCCCAGCTTTAATTGATCTTTCACCTGCTCAAAAACAATTACATTTTTTTCGGAATTGAGCCAGAGTGTTTTGACAGGTTTGCGATTGGGCGGCATTTCATCGATCACACTCACATCCAGATCACCGTAAACCGTGAGAGCCAGCGAGCGGGGAATGGGAGTGGCGGAAAGATAAAGCAGATCGGGATGACGGTTCTTGCCGGAAAGTTCGGCTCTCTGTTCCACGCCAAAACGATGCTGCTCGTCGATTGCGACAAAACCGGCATTCTTGAATTCCACATCTTTTTGGATGAGCGCATGGGTGCCGATGATGATATCTATCTCGCCGTTTTTGATCTTTTCTTTAGTTTCGGATTTTGCTTTACTCACTCCGCCTTTCAAAAGAGCGATCTTGATGTCCGGTTGATTTCCCAGAAGTTTGGAAACGCTGTGAAAATGCTGTTCTGCCAGAATTTCGGTGGGAGCCATCAGCACAGATTGAAAGCCGTTTTCCAAAGCCAGCAGCATGGCAAACACAGTAACGATCGTCTTGCCTGATCCCACATCGCCTTGCAGCAGTCGGTTCATTTGCTTGGCTGAATTCATGTCGCCGACAATTTCCCGGATCACTCTTTTCTGAGCGTTGGTCAATTCAAAGGGAAGAGAATTTTTGAGTATTGTCGTGAACGTTCTTTTCAATTCAAAATTATGCCCATTCTGCTTTTGGGAATGATGGAATTTACTCCGAGCCAGCATTAATTGTGTATAGAAAAGTTCTTCAAAGGAATATCTTTTTTTTAACTTGGGAATTTCCTGCTGATGCTGAGAAAAATGCATTTTCTGCAAAGAAGTTCTCCTGGGTTCAAAACGATATTTTTCCAGAATAAAATCCGGTAAAGTTTCCCGGATTTTTTCACTGTATAGTTCAAAAGCAGTATAAATCAGGTTGCGGAACACATTCATGCTGAGTCCATCCGTGAGTTTGTAAACCGGCAGAATCTGGCGAGAATGCCAGAAGCTCTGTTTATCTTCTTCGCTGTCCAGAATTTCAATTTCAGGATGCACGATCTGCGGATTGCCTTTGAATTCCGTCACGACTCCGCTCACCCAGATCTGTTTACCGATCTCGAATTGCTTGATGAACCATTTTCCAAAACTGAACCAGGTGAGAAAAAGATAGTCTTCACCATCGGAAACGACGACATTCAATTGTGATTTTTTGGAAACGAGCATTCGTTTTTCCACGGAAACAATCACGCCGATAAAAGAAAAATGTTCATTGTAACGCAAACTGTCAATTTTGATGGCAGCTCTGCGGTTGATGTAATCCCGCGGGAAAAATTCCAGCAAGTCACCGACTGTAAAGATATTCAGCTTATTCAGCAGTCGGGCGCGATGCTCACCCACGCCTTTCAGGTATTTGATCTCTGTTTTCAACGAATTCCATTCTTTATTCTGTACCATGTTTTAAAAGAAACTTTTGCTCCTTTTGAAGTCAAGAAAATTGATTTATAGAGAGTTATTTTAGCAACGAACAAAAACGAACTTTACTCACGAAGAATCTCCTGAAAAATCTTTCAGCTTTGCTTCATCTGCAAAACAGGAGTTTGGCGAAATGCTGCATTCCCAAAGAGGGCTTTGGGAACGAGGAATAAAATTGATTTATAGAGATTTATTATAGCAACGAACAAAACGAACAAAGACGAACTTAACTCAATCAGATAAAAGAAAAGAAGAAAGCAGTCTTTCTAAGGTTTCTAAAAATTTTCGCAGAAAATTCTTTTACTGCGGCATCTGTAGCTTTACTCGCGAAGAATCTCCCGAAAAATCTCTCAGCTTTGCTTCAGGCTGCAAAACAGGGATTTTGTGTAATTCTGCATTCCCAAAGAGGGCTTTGGGAACGAGGAATAAAAATTTATGAGACCTTTTTTGTCTGCGCTCGTCCGTGAAAGTCAGTGGCAAATATTTCCTGCTTGACAGTGCTTTCACCCTTTTCAGATTCTATCCAAGTCAGATAAAAAAGTTTTTTCGGGAGGATAGATGAAAAACAAATTTATGGTCGGATGCTTGATTGCAGTTGCAATCGCAATAATTGTCGCAATCTCAATTTACAGTTGGGGAGTGCGTTCCTACAACAACATGGTAAAGATGGATGAAGGTGTGAAAGCCAGCTGGAGTCAGGTGGAAAATGTTTATCAGCGCAGAATGGATTTGATTCCCAATCTGGTGGCAACGGTGAAAGGTTATGCCGCACATGAAAAGGAAACTTTCGAAGCCGTTACCGAAGCACGCGCCAAACTGGGCGGCATGGTCAATATCGGGGAAGAAGTGCTGAACGATCCGGCCATGTTCGAAAAATTCCAACAGGCTCAAGCTGGTCTCAGCGGTGCTTTGCAGCGTTTGATGGTGGTGCAGGAAAATTATCCCGAGTTGAAAGCCGACCAGAATTTCCTGGCTTTGCAGGATCAACTGGAAGGAACGGAAAACCGCATTACGGTGGAACGTAAACGTTTTAACGAAACTGCGAACGGCTACAATGTTTACATCAAACAATTCCCGCGCGCTTTCATTGCCAATATGTTCGGCTTTAAGGAAAAACCCTATTTCAAAGGTACTGAAGGTTCCGAAGTTGCGCCCAAAGTGGAATTTTAGTGAATCAGCCAAACTAATAATCTTTAAGAAATATGATGTGTCATCCTGAGCGAAGTCGAAGGATAATATTAAGTATGAATGTATAAACCTTGTTTCCAAGTTCAATCTTGGGAACACTGTAATATGGTGCGTTACGAAGACAAACTTCGTAACGAGGTTTTTAAAAGATAATATGAATTTTAAAATCGAGGTTTAAATGGTAAAATTCAAATTGAAAGAAGCAGATAAAAAGAAAATTTCTGAAGCAGTTAAGCAGGCGGAAAGCAAAACTTCCGGCGAGATCGTCACAGCTTTCATCAGGGAAAGCTACGATTATGCCATCTATGAATTGATCTTTGCCGTCATCGTCAGCTTTGTCTATTTTGCAGTGCTGCTGCTCTTTGTACCGCACATTCGTACCTGGCTGCAGAGCATGTTCTGGGATTATTCCAGCGCTCATCTGGTGGCATTTTACGGCTTTTCTACTTTTCTGGTAGGAACGATTTTCTACTTCCTGGCGAATGTGGCAGCGATCGATCGCTGCATCGTTCCAGGCAAAATTAGGCAGAAAAAAGTGCATGAAAGAGCGCTTCTCCATTTCATGGATTCAGGCGTTTCTTATACTCGCGACAGAACCGGCATTTTGATCTTCATCTCGATTTTGGAACGCCGGGTGGAACTTTTGGCAGACAGCGGTATCAATGAAAAGATCGAGCAAACTCAATGGCAGCAAATCCTGAATAATGTGATCGAAGGCATCAAGCACGGGAATTTTACAGATCATCTTGTGCAGTCTATCCAGGATTGCGGTGAATTGCTGGCAGAACATTTTCCCATCAAAAAAGATGATACAAACGAGCTTGCCAACGAAATCGAGGAGCTGGATAAATGAAAAAATTAATAACGCTTTTGCTCCTGATAATCCTCATTTCCCAGTTGGCAGCGCTGAAAGTTCCCCAATTAAAAGGCCACATCAACGATTATGGCAGCGTGCTTTCCCAGCAGGAAAAAAACGATCTGGAAAATTACCTGATCCGATTCGAACAGGCGTCATCCATTCAAATTGCCCTGCTTACGATCAAATCTCTGGAAGGCGAAAACCTGGAAGATTATTCCATGCGCGTAGCCGATGCCTGGAAATTGGGACAGAAAGACAAAGATAACGGTGTGCTGCTGCTCATCGCCATGCAGGAAAAGAAATTGCGCATCGAGGTGGGCTATGGTTTGGAAGGCAATCTCACCGATGCCAAAAGCGGCTACATCATCAGGAATTATATTGTTCCGGGTTTTAAAAGCGGAGATTTTTATAAAGGAATTTCTGCCGGTATCGGGGCAATTACCGGTGTTCTGAGCGATGAACTGAACATCACCGATGAACAGATCGCAGAGTCCCGACAAAAAGAAGAAAGCGGCAAGTCTCAGATTCCCGCTGGCTTAATTATTTTCTTTTTAATGATCTTATTCAGCAGTTTTGGTCGCAAACGACGCGGCGGACTGCTTCCCTTCCTCTTCCTGGGCAGCATGCTGGGCGGCAGCGGTAGCCACCGCAGTGGAGGTAGTTTCGGCGGCTTTGGCGGTTTCTCCGGCGGTGGAGGTGGATTCGGTGGCGGCGGCGCTTCCGGGGGATGGTAACAGGTTAACCGCTAAGTTCGCAAAGGCGCTAAGGAAAAAATCCGTGGATTTCTGTGTTGATTCGTGAGCTATAAAAATTCAGTTCCCAGGCAGAAATGCGTAGGAACTTTCATTCTTGTTCCCAAGTTTGTCTTGGGAACTTGTTTATATACTGTAAAAAGGATTTTGTGCTTGACTGCTAACATTCGATTTTATAAATAATTCCACATAAGGAAAATGAAAGCAGAAAATATAAATGAAGCGAAGAGGAAGGAAAGAAACTAATGATTTATTCATTGATCATGCCATATAAGTCACATAAACAACATATGTCGTTTATGCGATAGTTATAAGCCATTTATCAAGAAATCTAGATGATAGATAACTACATTTGAAACCAAAAAAATATGACAAAAAATCAATCGAGAAATTACTCAATCCTGACAATTAAAAGACTTTACGCTCTTTCAGGTAACCGTTGTGCATTTCCTGGTTGCGAAAGGACTTTTGTTAATTGGGAAGATGACACAAATTTCTCGAATATTTGCCACATTGAAGATGCAAACCCCGATACTCATAAAGCAGACAGGTTCAACCCAAATATGTTGGATAAGGAAAGAGCAGAATATCAAAATTTAATATTGTTCTGCCCTAACCATCACATTGAAACAAACGACCCAAGTAAATATTCTGTAGAAATCCTCAGAAAGATGAAAAGAGATCACGAAAAGAAGATTGCAAGTATTCAAATTGGAAAAAATACTATAGCCCAATATCCTTCTGTATTGGGTATTCTAATTAATCAAATTGGTTCAAATTTATTAGAAGATGAATTTGAAAACATTAGTAAGAAAGCACCAATTCCTGAAGAAAAAATTCTATACAATAATATAATTATTTACAAGCCCATAATTGAAGAATATAGTATATATCAAGGCAAGCTCAATATAATTTATGAAGAGATTGAAAAACAAGGGTCAAGCAAAAAGTCTTTTTTACTTCAAAACATTAAATCTCTTTATTTGAAAGAAAAAGGAAAATATGATAGCATTGAAGTTATTAGAGAGAATGCCGATTTAATTTTTGAAAATATTGAAAATGAAATTTGGAAGATTCTCGTATCAAGTTCAAACCTAAGTCCTAGTTTACCCATTGAATCAATAAAAATGGGTATTTTAATTGTTATGGTAGATGCCTTTATGAGATGTAAAATACTAGAGGAGCCAATAAAACAATGATAGTTAGTAATGACATAAAGCCAGATAGAGACTTATACTTTCTGGGAGGCAAAGTGATTGAAGTGCTTATTGATTCAGATGAAAGGAAGGTTGATTATTTTGAGCTATTTCAAAAAGTTAATTCAGAATTAGAAATAAGTTTGAATCTTTATAGGTTAGTTTTGGATTGGCTATTTATTATTGGTGTCGTTAAAAATGCAGAAAACAGATTGATTGAAAAATGTTTCTAAAATCATTAAAAATATTAAATAGAGCCTCTATAATAAGAGAAATCACCTTTCACAAAGGTATTAATCTTATTGTTGACGAAACACCTGAAGACCCTTCAAAAACTTCAACAGGAAATAATGTTGGCAAGACTACTGTATTAAGACTAGTTGACTATTGTTTTGGTGGAGACGGTAAAAATATTTATCAAGACACAGAATTTAAAAAACAGCCAAACACATTCGTTGAAAACTTCCTGAAAGAAAACGATATAATTATTGAAATTGAACTAGTGGCTGATTTAGATGACCCAACCTCAGAAAGTGTGTTGATTAGAAGAAATTTTTTACAGAGAAGTAAAAAGATTCAAGAAGCAAATGGCGAGAATATTCCCAACAATAATGAATTTGATAAGAAACTAAAGAAAATAATTTTTAAATCCGAAGTTGATAAACCCACTTTCAGACAAATTATTTCTAAGAATATTAGAGATGAAAAAAACAAAATGACCAATATAGTAAAGGTTCTAAGCTCTTTCGCATCTTCCGAAGTGTATGAGGCTTTATATCTATTTTGGCTGGGGATTGATACTAATGAACTTGACCAAAAGCAAAAACTATCTGAGAGTAAAAAAAGGGAAGAGAACTTCCAAAAAAGATTAAAGAAAGAAGGAGCGCTTTCTTTAGTACTTCAACAATTAGCTTTTATAAATTCTAAAATCGAAGAATTAAGTCAAGAGAAAGAACTATTTGTAATAAATGAAAATTACGGAAATGATATTGATGAGCTAAATAAAACCAAAGCTGAACTTAACTCTGTTTCTACTTTGCTTAGTAGGCTTGAAATGAGACGCGATTTAATACTTGAGAGCAAGGAAGAATTAGAGAATGAACACTCGAAAATTGATACCTCTCAAATCAAACAACTTTATGAAAGAGCAAATACCTTAATTCCTAATTTGCAGGTATCTTTTGAAGATACGATTAAATTTCACAATGATTTATTAAGTGAAAAACTGAAATACATTACAAAAGAACTGCCAGAATTAGAAGTTTCAATTAATCAAACCAGAGGAAGGCTAAAAGCACTTCAAAGAAAAGAGTCTTTATTAACACTAAATATTAAGAAATCAGGATTTACTGAAGACCTTGAATTAATTGTAATTGAACTAAACAAACTTTCTGAAAGGAAAGGTGGTCTCGATGAGCAAAAAAGATTATGGGAATCGTCAATTGAAAAATTAAAAAATATTGAAACCGAGCTTAATGGTATCAATGAAGGTATTACTTCAGGAGACGATTTAATTCAAAGTCGTATTACTCTTTTCAATAAATATTTTTCAGACCTTTCCAATCAACTATATGGTGAATACTATCTTTTAAGTACTCAACAAACTGAAAAAGGATATGACCTAATTGTGACGAATACTGAAGGGAATCCTAGCACAGGTAAAAAGAAAGGGCAAATTGCAGCATTTGACTTTGCCTACATGAAATTTGCAGATTCTATAGATATAAATTGTCTTCACTTTGTAATGCATGACCAGCTTGAAAATATTCACGACAACCAATTAAATACAATTGTTGAAGTTGCTAATCAACTAAATGGACAATATATAGTCCCAATTCTAAGAGACAAAGTACCTGAAAACATTAATATAAGTGAATATGAAGTTTTATCACTCTCACAAACAGATAAACTTTTTAGGATTTAAAGACTGATTGAATTACAGCTAATAAAATTGTGTATAAGTAATATTTAGTTCTCATCATTCAGTGGCGAGAACTTTTTTGTTTTTTTAATCATTTTTTCGTGCTGAGCACTTTCATTTGATACAAATATTTCAAAATCGTATTTAAAATTCTAATGGAAAAAGTTGATAATTTTGAAAATAAATCTGCTGTAAAAGCGGAGAAATTTGGTACATTCTTAAGAGTATACACTCCCAGCGTTCTCACTATTCTCGGCCTTGTGATGTATCTACGCTTCGGCGGAGGTGACGCTTCCGGCGGCTGGTAAAAAATAGCCATCGCCCCGGTTAGACTCTGGTAACTTCGCAAAAATTAACGTTGCACTGCATCCTGACAAATCGCCAAGACAGGCAAAAACGAACAAATAAATTTAATACCGAAACACACTGAAATCGCGCTAAATGTGATGAACGACGTAGAACGATAAATGCAACTTCCTATACATTATTGTTTTGAAGAATCTCATCAACTTTCCGCTTGACCAATTTCACTTAATTCCAAAATTCAAATCTGATCTTTGAAAAAAAGATAAATAGTTGCAGGGAGAACATAAAATGTTCAAACGTTATTGCTGAAAATGAGTTTTATTTAAACAGCCAGGAGGGCTGTTCCCAAAAGCTGAACACGCTGCTTCCCTGCGATAATTAGTCATTTCCATTCATAATTTCGCAGGAGCTGCGAAATAAAAATGGAGGTGACACAAGATGTCTACAGATTACCACAAAATGTGGGCCGAGCTCGGCCTCGATCTTAAAATGCACGACGCTCTCTTAAATGTTTTAGGAGAAGGTTATCAACAAACTTTTTTAACCCAGAAAAACCGGCCCGAAGGAATGCAGTATTTCGATTTCGTTATGTCGGAAGTGCATGGCCTGCGCATCAAAGAACTGCGTGATGCTCAAGCAGAGGGAAGAGTTGTCGTAGGCTCTTTCTGCGTATTCGTGCCGGAAGAACTCATTCTCGCCGTGGATGGAATTTCGGTGGGTCTCTGCACCGGAGCGGAATTTGGCTTTGATTTGGCGGAGAAATATTTACCACGCAACACCTGTTCGCTCATCAAATCCGCCTTTGGATTTAACCTGTCCAAAGTATGTCCTTACATGGAATCGGCCGATATGATCGTGGGAGAAAACACCTGCGACGGCAAGAAAAAATCCTATGAAGAATTTGGAAAATTAGTGAAAAATCTTTATATGATGGATCTTCCGCAAACAAAATCCGCTTCAGGAAAAGCACTTTTAAAAGCCGAATATCAAAGATTCCAGAAAGCTTTGGAAGAACTTTCCGGTAAGAAGATCACGGTGGAAAATTTGAAAAAAGGAATCGAGATCGTCAATAACAAGCGTAAAGCAATCCACCGACTGGCTAAACTGCGTGCTGCCGATCCCGCTCCCATTTCCGGTTTGGATGCACTGCTCATAAACCAGATTTATTTCTATGATAATCCGGTACGCTTCACAGAATCGGTTAACAAAACCTGTGATGAGCTGGAAGAACGAATTTCCAAAAAAGAAGGAGTCTTCCCGCCAGACGCTCCCCGCCTGCTGGTTTCCGGCTGTCCGATGGCAGTTCCCAACTGGAAACTTCCTACCATCATTGAACAAAGCGGCGCCGTGATCGTGGGTGAAGAATCCTGCGTGGGAGAACGCGGTACGAGGAACGAAACTGTTATCGAGGGCAATAGTGTTGAAGAACTCCTGGATAACATTATTGAACGTTATTTTCAGATCGATTGCGCTATTTTCACTCCCAATCCCGACAGGAAAGATCATCTCATCGAAATGGCTGAAAAGTACAAAGCCGATGGCGTGGTTCATTACTCACTGCAATTCTGCCAACCCTACGATATCGAAAGCCACAACGTAGAAAAAGAATTGGAAGAAGCCGAGATTCCTGTTTTGAATCTCGTCACGGATTATAGTGCCGAAGATATGGGGCAGCTCAGCACACGGGTAGAAGCATTCATAGAAAGGATAAAAGAATAATAATTTAATGCCTTTGCGAGGTTTCTAAGGAAGGAACTCTTTCGAAGCAATCTAAATTCTATTTGAAGTTTCAGGATTGCTTCGTCTGTCTCAGCATTAAGAAATCTCGCAATGACAGTTTTTTATCTCGAGGTAAAATAATGATAAACGTCGGATTGGATATTGGCAGCAGAACAATCAAGCTCGTTGTTTTTAAAGACTATGAAATGATCCATCAGGATGTCAGAAAAAATTCTTTTGATAATAAGCAGATCACAGAAGAATTATTAGCTGGAATTCCTTATGATCATCTCACGGCGACAGGTTATGGCCGCCATCTGTTTGATAATACACCAAACTGCTCGATCATCAGTGAGATCAAAGCTTTTGCTCTGGGCGTTCACAGTGTTTTTCCCCATTGCCGTACGATTTTGGATATCGGCGGACAGGATACAAAAGCAATTTCTCTGGATGCTCGCGGCCGCATGAAAAAATTCGTGATGAATGACAAATGCGCAGCAGGAACGGGACGTTTTCTGGAAATTATGGCCAATGCTCTGAATTACTCTTTATCAGAATTTGGGGAAGCAGCCTTTCAGGCAGATAGAGCAGAAAAGATAAATAACATGTGCACGGTTTTTGCCGAATCGGAAGTAATTTCCCTGCTCAGTAAAGGAGCAGATCGCAGCGAGGTGGCCAGAGGTATCCATGAATCGATCGTCTCAAGAGCCTTTTCACAACTGCAAAAAATAGGTTTGGAAGATGATATCGTTTTCGTGGGAGGAGTTGCCTTCAATCCTGCCGTAAAAAAAATATTGCAAGATGTATGTAGAAAGAAAATTCTTACACCAGATAATCCCCAGATTATCGGGGCGCTGGGTTGTGTGCTGTACGCCCGGAGCCAGGAAAGGGAGAATTGATGATCTATCTGGATAATGCGGCGACTTCGTTCCCCAAAGCACCGGGTGTGCCGGAAGCTGTCTTTGATTTTCTGAAAAACGTCGGAGCAAATTACGGAAGATCATCTCACAGTGCGGCGCGCAAAGCCGGTTCGATCGTTTTTGAAACCAGGGAAAACCTGGCGCAGTTTTTTGGAATGCAGGACGACAGCAATATCATTTTCACTGCCAATGCCACCGAAGCTCTGAACCTGGCAATTTTGGGAATGGTTAAACCTGGCGAAGTGGTGCTCACTTCATCGATGGAACACAATTCCGTGATGCGCCCTCTGCGCTACCTGGAAGCAACCGGCAATGTAAAAATTCTCCAATTTAAGAGCGATAAAACAGGTTTCCCGGATTTAACAGATTTTGAAGAACAATTAAAAAAATCACCATGTCACCTGATTTTTACAGCCTGCTCAAATGTGAACGGAGTGATTTTTCCCTTTCAGCAAATGGCGTTAAAGGCGAAAGAAACAGGTGCAAATATTATTCTTGATGCTTCCCAGATCGTCGGAGTTTTGCCTTTCAATTTCGCAGATTCAGCTTTCGAGGTAGTTTGCTTTCCAGGTCATAAATCATTGTTGGGTCCAACCGGAACGGGAGCTTTGCTCATGAAAGAAAATACAGCGATCCGTCCTCTGAAATTTGGCGGAACCGGCAGCCGTTCCGACCTGGAATTCCAACCCGATTTCCGACCCGATAAATATGAGAGCGGAACTCTGAATATCGCTGGACTGGCAGGTTTGAATGAATCATTAAAATTTATTCTGAAAACAGGGATCGAAAATATCCGAGCCAGGAAAAAAATCATTTCCGACCTGCTTCTGAAGGAATTATCCGGTATTTCAGGAATTAATATTCTCAGTCCGCTGGGAAACCAGATCGGCGTAATATCCATAACTTCCGATGAAATGAACATTTCTGATCTGACTTATGAACTGGATAAACGAGATGTGGCGGTGCGGATGGGATTGCATTGCGCTCCCGCTGCTCACAAAACGCTGGGCACCTTCGAGCAGGGTGGAACGGTTCGTTTCAGTCCGGGATATTTCACCACCGAAGCTGAAATTTTGGAAGTAGTGAAAATTATGCGGGAAATCCTGCCAAAATGAAAGCCGATTTCATCATCACCTTCCTTTCCTCGCATCATGCCATCAAAGCTGAAAAGAGTTTTATGACAGGAAAATTTGCAGTTGAATTGATTCCCACACCCCGCCCGATCAGCTCGGAATGCGGCTTTACGCTTTTTGCTAAGAATGAAATTGTCGAGAAAATCAAAGATTTTCTAAAACAAAAAAAACTAAGTTTTGCCGGAATATATAAAATAGAATATTCCAACGGAGAAAAAAGATATGAAAAAATTGATTGATGCCTGCGGATTGTCCTGCCCTCAGCCGGTGGTGCAAACCATGAAAGCTCTCAAAGAAGGTGATTTTGACGAGCTGGAAATCATTGTAGATAATGTGGCAGCCAGGGAAAATGTTTCCCGGTTTCTGAAGAAAGCGGAAGTTGAGATCACCAAAATTGAAGAAGCCGGCAAGAAAATCCACATTTTTGCCAGAACTGTGAAAAAAGTAGAATCGACAGATTTCGATGCCAATGAATATCCGTGTCCCGTTCCACAAAAAAATGGGAAAACCATTTTCATCGCCAAAGATGCCATCGGCAGCGGCAGTGAAGAACTGGGACAGAAATTAATGAAAGCTTTTCTGTTCACGCTCACCGAGATGGAAACCAAACCAGCCCGGATCATGTTCATGAACAGTGGGGTGAAACTCTGTACGGAAGGCAATGCTGCGGTTCAGAATCTGAAATCATTAGTCGAAAGCGGCACCGAAATCCTGGTTTGCGGCACCTGCCTGGATTATTTCGGGATTTCAGATAAATTAGAAGTCGGGATCATTTCCAATATGTACGACATTGCCGGTCATTTGCTGGGAGATGATGGAGTGGTAAAAATTTAACTCGACCTCATCCGTCCCGACCTAAATTTAATTGGAATTTAGGTGCGGGACACCTTCTCCTATCGAGGAGAAGGTAACGAAGTACGAAGATTGGAAAAATCTTCACCCTCTCCTTTGGGGAGGGCAGGGTGGGGCAAAAAACAATCAATTTTGAAGAACTCATTATAAACTTCTCTACAGTCCCAACTTTCTGCTTGTCAAAAATAGCTGAATCATTTCCCTCAAATTAAAAAAATCTGAGGAGTGAATAGATGGACCCTCGCATTCAAAAACATGCCGAAGTTTTGATAAATTATTCGCTGGCATTAAAGCAAAATGAAACCCTGATGATCAATGCGGATATTGCTTCTTTGCCTTTGGCAAAAGCCTGTTATCAGCAAGCTCTGGCCGTGGGAGCGCATCCCAAAGTGCGCATCGGCTGGGGTGATTTGACTGAACTTTTACTGAAAAACGGTGATGATAACCAACTGCAATTCACGCACGAATTTGATATTACTGCCGTCAAATCTTTCGATGCTTTTCTCACCCTGATGGGAACGGAAAATACGCGCTCTCTTTCCAATGTCGATCCCCAAAGAATACAATTGTTCAATCGCGGCAGGCAGGAAATGCAGAAATTATATACTGATAGATTAGCGACCAGGCAGTTGCGCTGGTGCGGCACGATGTTCCCAAATCAAGCCAATGCCCAGGAAGCGAATATGTCGCTGTCAGAATTTGAAGATTTTGTTTATAACGCCTGCAAACTGGATGAAGCTGATCCGGTGGCAGCCTGGAAAGAAGTACATACCGAACAGCAGAAGATCTGTGATTTTCTGAACAATAAAAGTACCTTGCGCATCCAGGCGGAAGATACCGAGATTTCCATGAAAATTGCTCATCGGAAATGGGTGAATTGCAGTGGAAAAGTCAATTTCCCGGATGGGGAAATTTTTACCGGCCCGTTGGAATTCAGTGTGGATGGATATATTCGTTTCAGTTATTCGGCTATTTTTCAAAATCGGGAAATTGAAGACGTAAGGTTATGGTTTGAAGATGGCAAAGTAGTGAAAGCAACAGCTTCCAAAGGCGAAGATTTTCTGCAGCAGGTGCTGGATACCGACCAGGGTTCTCGCTACGTGGGAGAGATCGCCATCGGCACAAATTACGGGATAACGCGTTTCGTGAAACACATGCTGTTCGACGAAAAAATGGGCGGAACCATTCACATGGCTTTAGGGCGTTCAATACCCGAATCGAAAGGCATCAA